>DURQ01000046.1 GCA_012840725.1 Bacillota bacterium | reverse complement strand
GCCCTACCTTTGGTTGGAACTCGAGGACACCCTGTTCGCTTCATTTAAACTCTTAGCCGCATTAAGCATATCACAGGGGTGAAGCTGTGTCAAGCACGATACAAGAAATGGCGAAAAAGTGGGAAAGAAATGGAGGACCAGCAGCAGGAGATGGCCGCAGAAAGGCGAAAAGCTGCGGGTAAGGGGCCGCTTAGCCTCCTGCCTGCTGCTGACGGGAGTTAAAGGATACCTGCACTTCTGCCGATAGTGAAATGAAGGCACCTTAAGAGACGAGGTGGAAATGATGAGGATCTCCGGACTGAGTTCTGGGTTGGATATTGACCAGATCGTCAGCGACCTGGTGAAAGCGCAGCGCATTCCCTTAGACAGAGTTTACCAGCAGAAGATAAAGACGGAATGGAAGCGCGATGCCTACCGCGAGGTCAACACCAAGCTCCTGCGCTTCAGGAACCTGGCCTTTGACCTTTCTCTGCAGGGCGCATTTCTCAAAAAGAGCGCCACTTCGTCGCGTACAGACATCCTAACTGCCACAGCTTCTGGCCAGGCCGTCGAGGGTAAATACGAGGTCAAAGTGAAGCAGCTGGCAGCGGCAGCGCGGTTCGTTTCTGAACCGGTTGATAGTGCTGACAACATGCCAAGTGGGGAGTTCCGTATCGGGCTGAGCAAAGACTCGATGACCTCTATCGAGATCCAAGCGGGCGATTCCCTCGCAAAGGTTGCTGCGAAGATCAACTCTGCAAAGATAGGGATCAACGCCGTTGTAGTCAACGACCAGCTCTCATTGACGACAACGGCGACTGGTGAGAACGTTCAGATCTACGCTGACCAGGCGTTTACGAACCTTTTTGGCGGCGAGTTATACTTTGATCCCCAGGAACAGATCGAAGGTGAAGACGAACCCACTGTCGGGGCGCTCATGCAGAAGATCGGGGACAGTGAAGACTACACCTTGGTGAAAGGCACCAATGCCGAGGTGGAGATCAACGGCATACAGGCGAGTTTCGAATCCAACACCATCGAGTTCAGCGGCATAACAGTGAAACTCTTGTCGGCTGACCCGAGTGCAACGGTCAACCTTGAAATCGGTCCCGATGTCGATGCTGTGGTGGAGAAGGTCAAAGAGTTTGTCAATGTGTACAACGAACTCGTGGGAGAACTCAACGGCCTCCTGCGGGAAGAGGTGCACAGAGATTACCAGCCGCTAACCGAAGAACAGAAAGCAGCCCTGTCTGACAAAGAAATCGAACTCTGGGAGCAGAAGGCCAAGAGCGGCCTGCTGCGTTCCGATTCTATGCTCAGTTCTGTGCTCAGCGAGATGCGCTTGGCGTTGGGCGCGGCAGTAGAGGTAGACGGCCGCTCGGTCACTCTCAAGGACATCGGGATAACCACCGGTGCCTGGTACGAGTACGGCCGCCTGTACCTGGATGAAGACAAACTCCGGGAAGCCCTCACTGAAGATCCGGATGCGGTGCGCGGCCTGTTCACTCAGCGGGGTGAGACCAACAAGGAGACGGGCATCGCGGCCCGGCTCACGTCGGCTCTGGATCAGGCTAACCGACGCATCACTGACACGGCAGGCAGAGCCAGCGACTATTACGACAGGAGTTTCCTGGGCAACCGCATCAGGGAATACGAGTCGCGCATCAGTGACATGGAAGAACGCCTGCTGCGGTATGAAGAAAGACAGTGGGCCAAGTTCACAGCCATGGAGCAAGCTCTGAGCCAGCTCTACGCGCAGAGCGATTGGCTCTACCAGCAGCTTGGAGCTCTGCAGGGAGGTTCTAGGTGATAGACGAGATTTACCAGAAGAAACTAGGCCTCTGCCGCCAGCTCCGGCAGGTAACAGAGGATATGGTGCAGCTTCAGCCTGACAAGCTCGTGAACGAAGATCGGGCCTCTGAACAGATGCTGCGGCTCCTCGCAGAGAGAGATGGGATCATCGAGCAGATCGACGAGCTTGATCTGGAGCTTGTCGGGCGGGATGAAGCGGGAACGGATGGGCTCAGGGATGCGATCCGCGCTGAGCTGCTCAAGATTCAGGAGCTGAACGGCCAGCTCGAGCAGATGCTCCAAGACAGCCTTGCCCAGCTCCGTGCCGAGGTTAAGAAAGTCAAGGATGGACGACAATCTCAGCGCGCGTACTTTGCCCGTGCCAGCGCAGAAGGCGCGTTTATCGACAAGCGACGGTAGGCCGGCTCTGCACGGCCTTTTTTCTTATGGAGGGGATATGGTCGACTTCTTTGGTTTTGCACGCGAGCTCCTAGAGAAAAAGAGGGCGGAGATCGCTGAACCGTATGCCGAAGCGGAGCTCTATGATCTGCTGAACCCAAGGCTTCAGTCCGATCGGTTTTATGTCCAGTTCGCCAAGGAGCGGGGAGGCCGGGTTCTCGATCTGGCCTGCGGCTCAGGGCGCCTGCTGGCTCAGCTCGTGGATGCGGGTTTGGAAGTGGCTGGTGTCGACGTGGCTCCTGCCATGCTCGAGCGCGCCCGGCGAAGGCTGGGCGATCGGGTTGCCCAAGTAGAACTGGTACTGGGCGACATGCGAAGCTTCTCTTTTGACCGACCGTTCCGTTCGATTCTTATCCCGTACTGCTCCCTGATCTACATGCACACCGATGCTGATCGCCTGTCCGTTTTCCGCAGGTGCAGGGAGCATCTGGTGGACGGAGGTTGGCTCGCTTTCGACTTCCTTGCCGGAAGGGTGGAACCGAGTGAGAGTATGCCTTCCCTTGCTCTGCAGGGCATCCATCCCTTCACGGAGGAGGTTTTGGTCGGCGTCGTGCAGGTCAAAGGTTTGGCTCACGACCTCAGGCTGCTGAACCAGATCAACTACACCCTGCCGAAAGGCGGCGGCTCCGCCCCCATCACTGTCTGCGCCAGTAGGGAGGCCGTGGTTGAACCGGAGCGGATGGTTGAGCTTGTGGACGAGGCAGGCCTGGCTGTCGAGGGAGTGTTCGGTAGTGCCGCACTGGAAACCTACGAGGGCGGCGAGGAATGCCTGATTGTGGCTCGCAGGCGCCCGTGAGGAGGATAACCGCGAAGATCAACCAAAGCGATTACTCCATCTGCAACCGCATGGAAAGCGTTGCCGCTGAAGCCATCTCCCAGGTTCTGCTGGACGAGGTTGATGGCTGCCGCTGCCCTCTGTGCCAGGAGGATATGCAGTGTTACCTTCTCAACCAGCTGGAACCCCTGTACGTTCCAGTCCTCTCTGAGGATATTGGGAAGGAGATGTCCCTCCAAGACCTCGCGCCCGATCTGCGGCGCAGAGTGGTCTCCGAGGCTTACCGGGCCGTCATCGTGGTGTGGGGAAGCGTCAGGCACGGCGGTGAGCGCGCCATCCTGCACAATTACACTGAGCGAGTGGTCCTGGAGGCGTTGGGAGAAGCCCTCGCCCAAGAGAAGCTGGATCTGGGCAGGGAAGAACTGAGCATGTTGATGGCAGACATCATGAACGACCTGCCTCCGCGCTATACCACATCGCACAAAGGAGATGCCTTTGTGCGCACGGACGAGCTGGTTCCAACGTCCTTTGCTAGAGTATACAGCGCGATCTACCACTCTCTGCACCGGCTGGGCTTCATCCCCCGCCTGGGCTGAGAGACAAACGGAAGAAAAGCAGGGATAAAGAAAAGGCGTCCTCGAAGCTTATCTGGCTTGAGCGGACGCCTTTTTTTCGTCTCGGTGTACCTCTACGTGTATGCCCGGGCCTCGCGGGCCTTGGCTCTTATCTCATCAGCAGTGGCGCTGTCGGTGAGAGACTCCACTTGGTTCCAGAACTGAACGGCAGGCTCAGGACCTAGAACATCGCTGAAAACCTTGTCGCCTTTGCTGTTCCAGATCGTGACCTTGAGCAGGCCGCTCTTGTTCTGGATTCTAACGAAGAACTGGCCGCACTCGAACATGGTGTTCATGAGCAATCCCCTTTCTCCTTTTTGGTTATTTTCCGCAAGGCACTGGGAAATCCTGCACCCATGCCGCGGAAAATGGTCCTGTGGACTGAAAGCCTCTGCCCTGGGATATACTAGCCAAGCGGAGGGACGCAGGAATGTTCTTTTGGAAGCATACGAAGAAAGGCGAACCACAGCCCCGAGGTCTAGATGACATCAGCCCTTCTCTGCGTACGAACTTGCATTGGCTTAAGGAAGACATTTTCGTACACGATCAGACCATAGCTTACCGCGGCTTCAAAACCAGCGATCCCCATCCCCGGGAATGCGTGTTGATCTACGCAGATAACATGGTTAAGCACGAGTATCTGAGCCAATTTGTCCTCAGACCTATGATGCGCTCCTCTCTGCCGAAGCACCTGCGCGGTGAAGAGCTGGCTCATTATGCAGCCGAGCGGATTCTTGAATCCGACGGTGCAGAGTTCATCACGCGCTACAGCGAGATCGGAGACAAACTCATGGATGGCGTGGGCGTGATCCTCATTGACGGCTGCCCCGTGGCCGTTGTGGTGGACGCCCAGGGTTGGGCGAAGCGGGCGGTGACGGAACCACCTTCGGAAAGCGTCGTGCGCGGCCCCCGGCAGGGGTTCAGCGAAGATTTGGGGGTCAACATCAGCCTGGTGAGGCTGAGGCTCTCCAGCCCCAACTTCAAGACTAGGTTCCTCCATGTTGGGACTCAGAGCAAGACCAGGGTAGCCATCCTGTATCTCGACAATGTCACGTCGATGGAACTAGTGGAAGAAGTGGAGCGGCGCATAAAGGCGATCGACATCGATGCCGTTTTGGACTCCGGGTACATCCAGGAGCTCATCCAGGACTCGCCGTACTCACCCTTTCCCACCATCGGGCAGACCGAACGCCCTGATGTTGTGGCGGCCAAGGTCCTGGAAGGGCGCGTGGCCGTACTCGTGGACGGTTCTCCCTTCGCTTTGACCATGCCCTATCTGCTTGTAGAAGCCTTCCAGGCCAACGAGGATTACTACAACCACTGGATCACGGCCACTTTCCACCGTCTGGTAAGGTACATAAGCTTCTTCGTCACTACGGCTACCCCGGCGATATACATTGCTCTCATCAGCTACCATCCGCAGCTCATCCCGACCAATTTGGTGATCAGCATCTCGGCGGCCCGCAAAAATGTGCCTTTTCCGGGGATCGTGGAAGTGATCGCCATGGGGTTGGTCTTCGAGATCCTCAGGGAGGGCGGAGTGCGCCTGCCCCGTCCCATCGGTCAGGCCATCAGCATCGTGGGGGCGATCGTCCTGGGAGACGCCGCGGTGAGCGCCAGCTTGGTCAGCGCCCCCATGATCATCGTGGTTGGCCTCACAGGCGTGGCTGGCTTTGTCGTCCCTTCGCTCAACGACCTAGCAGTGCTCATCCGCCTATCGTTGGTTCTACTCGCTGCTGCCCTTGGCCTCTACGGCTTTGTCTTTGGGGTGATCGCCTTTCTCCTGCTGCTTTCTTCCATGGAGTCCTTCGGGGTGCCCTACCTGTCCACTATGACCACCCTGGTGCCGCAGGACCTAAAGGATACAGTGGTGCGCGTGCCCTGGTGGCAGATGGTTCTGCGTCCTAGGTACCTGGCCTCCAAGGACAGACAGCGTCTGCAGGGACAGGCGGGGAGAACGGATCGATGAAACGTGTTAACCTGGTGCGCCTTACCATCCTGACCCTGATTTGTGTGCTCCTTGCCGGCTGCTGGGACTACATTGAAATCGAGACTCTGGAGTTCGTTTTCGGCCTGGGCGTGGACCGAGTTACGCCCGAATACATCGTGATCCTGGAGATGGTCAAGACCAGCGGAGGAGGCCAGCACGCGCAGGTGGAACCGAAGGTGCTGTCCACTTCCAGCGGAAGTGTATCCAGCGGAGGAGCTGCACTTTCCAACGTTGCTGGCCTGAGGGCTTTCTGGCCGCATGCTTACGTTTTCCTAATGTCGGAACAGGTGGCCAGAGAAGGCATACTTGATGCGGTGGAATACATCGCCCGCAGCCGTCAGGTTCGCGGCACCGTTTGGGTGTTCGTTACCAAGGACTGCACTGTGGAAGAAGTCTTCAAGAGCAAACCGCCTGTGGCCAACTCCGTAAGTGAGCATCTCAACGCCATCTCGCTGATGCAGGAAAACATCTCCGGGTTCATCCCCCTTCAGGTGTGGGAGCTCAACCAAGACCTAACCAAAGAGGGCATCTCACCGGTTCTTCCCACGATCCGGCTGGTCCATGAACGAGGCGAACTTGTGCCCGTAGTGGAAGGGACAGCCGTTCTGAAAGGTGACCGCATGGTTGGCTGGCTGGATGGTCATGAGAGCGATATCCTGTGCCTGCTGAAGGGCGTTTTCGAACGAGGGTTTTTCGTGATCAACACGGAAGTGGGGGAGCACGGGCGGTTTCCCATCACTTACGAAATAGTGGGCAACCAGGTGGATATCAAACCGCTTGTCAAAGACGGCAGGCCCGCTGCCGCTATCAAGCTGACCATGCAGTTTGGAGTGGAGGAAGTGGGTAGAGCACCGATCAACTTCCGCGATATGCAGCAGACCGACAGCGTCGAAGCACAGCTTGCCACGCATTTCAAGGATCGCATACGGGAGCTTCTCCACAAAGTCCAGGTAGAGTTCAACGCTGACGTCCTCGGCATCGGACAGCTCTTCAGGCGCAAGCAGCCAGAGGCCTGGCGCCACTTCGGATCGGATTGGGATGTGTATTTCCCGGATCTGCCCGTGGAGCTCGAGGTTCGGTGCCAGGTGGTACTGACCGGACTCTCCTCGGCCCCTCTGCGGGTGAGGGACTAAGGTGTTTGTTCTGGTGATCCTGGTCTATGGAGCGGTGGCCGCCCTCGAGCTCTGGCTGTGGGCAGAACGGCCGTGGAAAAAGGTCCTGATATATCTGCTTCTCACCGCTGCTGCCGCCGCTCTGGCTTCCTTAATCGTGGTTTACGGTAAACTGCCGGTGCCCGAACCCATCGGTTTCCTTGGAAAGCTGTTCAAGCAGTGGTGGCAGGGAGGTGGAAAGCAGTGAAGGAGCTTGTGCCCGACCATCAGGGTATGATACTGGTGCTCATGTTCATCGTTGGCAACACACTGGTGTTTCCCCTGGGGGGATTGGCTGGTCCCGATATCTGGCTGGCCTTTTTGACGGCGACCGTTCTGGCCCTGCCCATAATCCTGGCGATGGCCCGGGTGCGCAGTCTGATGCAGGGTTCGACGTTCTTCGTGGGCTTTGAGAGAGTCTTGGGAAAATGGCCGTCCCGCATATTGGCTTTCCTCTACGGTGGGTTTGCTTGGCGGCTCGCCTGTTATGTAGTGAGCGATGTTTCCAACTTCATACAGACCGTCGCTCTGCCGACGACCCCGCCGGTGGTCATAGCCACTTTCCTGGCCCTACTCATGCTCTGGGCAGCAAAGGAAGGGGTGGAAGTCCTGGCTCGTTTTGCGGTGATGGTGGGTAAAGTGGTTTTGGCAGTCCTGGCGATCATCTTCGTCTTACTCTTGAGCCAGGTGGACTTGGGTGAGTTTCAGCCCGTTCTGTACAATGGTTTTAAGCCAGTCTTGAGGGGCGCGTTTCAGATCCTGGATTTTCCTTTCCTAGAAACAGTCGTGCTGTTTTGGGTGTTTGACTGTTTCGGCCGCAGGGTCTCGCCTTACAAGGTGTTTCTGCCCGGGTTCCTTGCGGCGTCTTTGGTGCTTCTCATAATGGTCAGTACCAGCTTGGCCGTGGTCGGGGCTGATCGCTACGCGCTTTACTATTACCCCGTTTGGACAGCGGTGGGCCGCATTAACGTGTCCACCTTCCTTACTCGCTTGGAGGCCATAGTGGGAGTGACCTTCGCCATCGGCAGCTTCGTGAAGATGGCTGTCGCGCTGTTGGCCGCGAGCCGGTGCTTTGCCTATGCCTTTGGTTTCAGTGACTACCGTTTCGTGGTGACCCCGCTTGCGATGGGAGTCATCGCCGGATCCCGCTGGTTCATCACCACGGTCCTGGAGGTCGACCAATCGGCGGTAGAGACCCATTCGCCGGACGAAATCATGTTCCAAGTGGTGATCCCTCTGGTCGTGTGGGCCTTTGCCGAGCTCAAAGCCAAAAACGGGAAAGCCAACGGCAGTTCCCAGGCAGGAGGCGGGGAAGAAGTCTAGAATTATTGGCGTAATTGTCTTGAGATCTGCTGAGGAGGCGCTGCGCATGGATGCGAAGGCACGTTATGAGGCCTGGTTGACAAACCCCCTGATCGATGCCGACACCAAGGCCGAGCTGCTCGATCTAGCACAGGACTGGTCAGCTGTGGAGGACCGCTTCTACAAATGGCTGGAGTTCGGCACGGGAGGCCTGCGGGGCACGATCGGTGCTGGAACCAACAGGATGAACATCTACACCGTCCGGCTGGCAACCCAAGCCCTGGCCCTGTCCCTGAAAGAGAAGGGAGCGCAGGGGGAGGGGGTAGTGATCGCCTGTGATTCCCGGCGCATGTCCCGGGAGTTCGCGCAGGCCGCTGCTGGGGTGCTTGTGGCAAACGGTTTTCCGGTTCATCTGTTCCCGGACATAGCTCCAACTCCGCTTCTATCCTTTGCGGTGCGCTTTCTGAAAGCTTCTGCTGGAATCGTGATCACGGCCAGCCACAACCCGCCGCAGTATAACGGGTACAAAGTGTACAACGAAGCAGGCTGCCAGATTCTCAGTTCAGAAGCGGATGCCATCGCCGCTTGGATGGCGCGCCTGGGTCTCGAAGAAGTGAAGTTCGACCCCAACCCAGATGAAAATCCCCTTTTCAGCTGGGTGGGGGCCGAAGTTGTTGAGGCATATTACGAGAGCGTTCTGGCAGCTGTTCCTAAGTTGACGCACAGCGGCAAGCTGAGGGTCCTCTACACCCCCCTGCACGGCACGGGCGGACGCCACGTTCCGGAGATCCTGCGGCGGGCCGGGTTCCGTCAGGTTGCGGTTGTGCCAGAACAGTTCGAGCCCAATGGGGAATTTCCCACGGTTCGCTTCCCCAACCCGGAAGATCCGGCCGCCTTTGAGCTGGCCTTCTCCCAGGGGGAAAAGGAAGAATCCGACCTGATCATCGCCACCGACCCCGATGCAGACCGCATGGGTGCGGCAGTGCGCCACGGGGACAGATGGATTCTCCTTAACGGTAACCAGATGGGCGTGCTCCTTGCCGATTTCCTTCTCTCCCGTTGGGACGAAGAACGGCTGAAGAACGGGGTGCTGATCAAGACCATCGTCACCACAGAGATGATCGAGCCGCTTGCACGCAAGTTCGGCGTGGAGGTGCGCAACACTCTCACCGGGTTCAAGTACATCGGTGCCCTCATGGATGAACTTCCTGGAGAAGACCGGAGGTTTCTGTTTGGTTTTGAAGAAAGCTACGGTTATCTTGTGGGCACCCATGTGCGAGACAAGGACGCTGTGGTGGCCAGCCTGCTCACCGCCCAGGCCGCGGCCTTCTATGCGGATCGGGGCTTGAGCCTGGTTGAGCGCCTCGAGCAGCTCTGTGCCGAGCACGGACATTACCTGCAGGAACTGGTATCGTACTCCTTTGCCAACAGCCTGGAAGCAGAGCGGGCCCGGCTGCTCGTGGAGCGTCTGCGCCAGGATTCCCCGACTGTGCTGGGCACCCAGCGGGTGCGGGAGCTCAGGGACTACGGCAGAGGCACGGCCATCAGCCTGGACACGGGAGAGACGGAGCCCATCAACCTGCCGCGGGAAGAGGTCCTGCAGTGGCTCACTGAAGAAGGTGGGAAGGCTTCGCTCCGGCCGTCGGGCACAGAACCTAAGATGAAGCTGTACCTGGAAGCGCGGGGGGCTACTCGCAGCGAAGCAGAAAGCCGCCTTGCTGAGCTGAAGGCGGCATGCCAGGAGCTGATCGCCCGGGGGCTGGCCGGGCACTGAGGAGAAAACCACACCATCGCGGTGTGGTTTTTTAACGGTGTCTGTCGACGATGGACATGATCTCGTCCAGATGGCTGATGGCCAGTTCGGTAAGGTCTGGATCGATGTGCCCTGCCTCCACGTTGTTCCGCAGGATACCCGCCACTTTTTCTTTGGGCATCCCCGGGCGGTAAGGCCGGGTTTCCAGGAGGGACTGGGTGATATCTGCAACAGCCATCAGCCGGGCTTCCAGGTCCAGCTGTTCCCCGGTGAGGCCGAAAGGATAACCCGTGCCGTTCAACCGTTCATGGTGGAAAGCCGCCCAGCCCGCCAGCTGCTCCGCATCTGGTCCTATGTCCTTGATCAGGTAGTAGGTGTGATAAGTATGCTGCTGCATCACCGCCCTTTGATGGCGGCTCAATCCGCCTGGATGCATGAGGATCTCATCGGGAACTGCCAGTTTTCCGATGTCGTGCAGGAGCCCTGCTATCTTGATCAGCCTTACCCTTTCTGCAGGCATGCCCGATTTAAGGGCCAGAAACTCAGCAACGTCAGCAACGCCTTTGGAATGGTCACCTGTCCAGGGAGACTTAGCGTCAACAATCGTGGCGATGAGCTTGGCGAGTTCTTCCAGTTCATCCAGGGTAAGGGAGCGCCGAAAAGCTGCGTACCCGTTCGCGTACTGGTAATGACCGTACTGAAGGTCAAGCCAGACGCTTGGGATCTGCGCCACGTTTTCCAGTGCTTCGACCACTTCGGGGCTGAAGACATCGCCTTTCCTGCTTTCGAAATAGCTAAGGAGATCATCGATCTGCCAAAGGTAGTAAAGGCCTTTGTCCAAGATGATGTCAACACGGTCTGCGACGTGGATGATGGCGGGGATCAGGCGGAGGCCAGGCGTGTAGAAATCGTGATGCTCCAAGATGTTCTGGGCTAGGGGGCTGAAAAGGGTGGTGGTCTGCAGAAACTGCCAACCGCGGTGGCAGTGGGCTGACACCCGTTCCTTAACCGGTTCCAGATCAGCTAAGGCCAGCTGTTCGTCTGTGGTGAGGATGCCCACATCGTGGAGAAGCGAACTGAGAACCAGCTCTGACAGCTCGTCTTCGGCCAAACCCAAGGTTCTGCCCAAGCGGTGGGCGATGTGAGCGACGCGTTCTGCGTGGTCGAGAAAGGATTCTTTGTTGATATCTGCTGCGCGGGTGAAGCTTCTGATGGTTGCGATCATGTCTGCCTCAAAAAAGGGCATAGCGTTCACCTCCACTCATAACTAACGCAAGCTTAACAAGGACATCCCGGTCGGAAAGGGAATAAGGCTAAGGTGGTACGTACTAGGAGGAGTGGCTTAAGTGACGCAGAAAAAGGCAAGCTTGTGGAAACTCTTCAGCACCTTCTTCCGCATCGGCATCTTCACCTTTGGCGGAGGACTGGCCATGCTGCCGCTGATCGAACGTCAGGTAGTAGAGACTCAAGGTTGGGTAGACCGCGATGAGATGCTGGATATTGTCGCCCTTTCACAATCTATCCCGGGAGCTATCGCCGTGAACTGTTCGGTGTTCATCGGCCTGCGCCTGCGGGGACTTCCGGGTGCCATCGCGGCGATGCTCGGCACGATGACTCCTTCCGTCCTTGTCATCCTGATCATAGCACACTTTTTTACCCAATTCCAATCCAGTACTGTCCTGCTGCGGGCGTTTTCGGGGATCAAAGCAGCAGTTATCGGACTTTTGGCCGCGGCTGCGTTCAAAGTCGGTAGAAAGGCAGTGGTGAACCGCTACGGCCTTGTGGCCGCCGTCTGTGCCTTTGTCTTGAGCGCCTTCAAGCTTCTGCCGGCCGTGTGGATCATCATTCTCGGCGCAGTCGGCGGGATCCTTTATTTCAGCAGACGTCAAGGGGGAGAGGCACAGTGATCTTCTGGGAGCTGTTCTCTGGGTTCTTCAAAATCGGTCTGTTCACCATCGGCGGCGGGTACGCCATGCTCGCCCTGATCCAGGAAGAACTCGTGCGCCGCAGCTGGATGACCCCCCAGGAGTTTGTGGATGTGGTGGGCATTGCTGAGATGACTCCCGGCCCGGTGGCTATCAACTCAGCCACGTTTGTCGGGTTCCGCGTTGCTGGCATACCAGGAGCGCTTCTTACTTCCCTAGCCGTGGTACTCCCGTCGCTGCTCTGCGGGATCGCAGTCACCCGCGCTTGGGACAAGTACAAGGAAGCCCGCCCCGTGCAGATGATGTTTGCTGGGCTCCGGCCGGTAGTCGCGGGTTTGATCGCGGCCGCGGCTCTGACCATCGCCACGGCCACCTTCAGATACGTGGAAGGCTTGAGCGGCATGATCTGGACGGCCCTCATCGCAGGCGGCGCTTTTTACGCAGTGGCCTTTCGAAAGCTGGATCCTATCCTAGTGATCGCGGCCGGGGCCCTGCTCGGCCTGATACTTTTCCGCTAGTTCGCCGCAGAATACCACTGAGGTCTAGCCAACTGCGGACCTGCGTGGTATACTTTTTGCGTAGGTATGACTGGGTGGTCACATAGGGGGGAGACCGGTGCCGAAACAGACTTTCTTCAACCTGGAGCCGGAAAAACGGCAGGCTATTGTGGAGGCCGCTCTGCAGGAGTTTGCCGAGCACCCCTTTGAGCAGGCCTCATTGACCAAGATCGTGGACAGCTGCGGCATCGCGAAGGGCAGCATGTACCAGTATTTCTCGGACAAACTGGATTTGTATCTGTACATAGTCGACTTGGCCTATGAACAGAAGAAAGCGTACGTAAGCAGAGCCTTCGATTCAGAAGGAGACATTTTCGCCGTGCTCAGCGAGTACTACCGCCTCTCCTACCAGTTCGCCCTCGATCATCCACTCCTGCATCAAGTGGCCAACAAGTTCTGGGACAGCCGTTCACCGCTGCTCCAAACCGAGCTCGAAAAGGGACGTTTGAGTCGGGCGAAGGACTTTGCCAGGGTGCTGGCGGAGTCCATGGCTGAAGGCAAAGTGAACCCCGGGCTCGATCCAGAGGCGGTGTTTTTTGTCTACCACGCGGTGGGCAAGGAGCTGATCGACCACTTCCATCAGGGCTGCGATGATCGTTTTCTGCAGCAGGTGTTGGATGTTCTGAAATTCGGTTTGGCGGCACGAGACTAGGAGAACAGGAGGCAGAGCAAAATGTGGAAGCGCATGCTGGTGCCTGTAGTTGCCATATGGATACTCTGCACCTTGGGCGGCGGAGCTGCCGCCCAGGTGCTGAACATAGCGATCCCTCAAGATCCGGACAGCTTTGACCCCATCAAGACAGTGGCGGCGGCCACGAGTGAGGTGGCTTTCAACATCTACGAAGGGTTGGTTAAGGCGACGCCTGACGGAGGAGTTGAGCCTGCCCTGGCCAGCCACTGGACGGTGGACGAGGAGGGGACAAGGTACACTTTCTACCTGAGAGAGGCGTTTTTCCACGACGGCCAGCAGGTGACGGTGACTGATGTAGTAACCAGTCTGAACCGGGCCCGCGATCCAGAACTGGCGGTACGCGCCGGTGAACTGGACATGATCAAGGAAGTTACGGGGCTGGAAGATGCGGTGCAGATTGAGCTTTTTGAGCCGAACAGCGCCTTTCTTTACCTTTTGACTGAGATCTATGCCTCCATCTATCCTGCGGGGGCCGAGGATTTGAGCCGCAAGCCCGTCGGCACAGGGCCTTACTATCTCGCTGAGTGGAGGCCCAATCAGAGTCTGGAACTGCGGCGCTTTGAACATCACTGGTCCGGGCAAGTTCCCTACTTCGCCCAGGTTAACTTCTTGATCATCTCCGACGAAAACAGTATGGTTCTCAACCTCAAGGCTGGGCGGGTGCAGCTCATCCCCCGCCTGGAGGTTTCCGTGCTGCACCAGGTGGCAAACAGCCCCGGAATTAAGGTGCAGGCTTCTCCCATGAACCTGGTTCAACTTTTTGCGATCAACAATGCGCGGCCTCCCTTTGATGATCAGCGGGTGCGTCGGGCTCTGGCTCTCGGGTTGAACCGCGAAGAGATCTTGATCGGGGCGGCCTGGGGCCAGGGGATTCTTCTGGACAGCGCCCTCAGCCCGGCCATGGCCGGCTTTTACAACGATCAGCTCGGAGAGGTAAACCCCTATGATCCGGAGCAGGCGAGGGAACTTCTGCGGGCCGCTGGCCAGGAAAACCTGCGCTTCACCTTGACCCTGCCGGCGAACTATCCGCTCCATGTGCAGACGGGCGAGCTCGCAGCCCAGCAGTGGGAGAGGCTCGGCCTGAAAGTAGACCTGGAGATCGTGGAGTGGGGAACCTGGCTGGAG
>DURQ01000045.1 GCA_012840725.1 Bacillota bacterium | reverse complement strand
GCGCTCGCCCCTGGCCAAAAGGGCCTGGGTCTGGCGGTCAAGGTCCGAACCGAACTGGGCAAAGGCCGCCAGCTCTCTGTACTGGGAGAGCTCCAGGCGAAGGGTGCCCGCAACCTTTCGCATCATGGGCACCTGGGCGGAACCGCCCACGCGGGATACGGAACGGCCAACGCTGATCGCCGGGCGGATGCCGGCGTAAAATAGCTCGGATTCGAGGAAGATCTGCCCGTCGGTGATGGAAATGACGTTCGTGGGAATATAGGCGGAAATGTCCCCAGCCTGGGTCTCGATGATCGGCAGCGCGGTCAGGGAGCCGCCTCCGAGCTCATCGTTGAGCTTGGCAGCGCGCTCGAGAAGCCTGGAATGTATGTAGAAGACATCGCCGGGATAGGCCTCCCGCCCGGGCGGCCTTCTCAAGAGTAGGGACATTTCCCGGTAGGCAGCGGCGTGCTTGGAAAGGTCGTCGTAGATGACGAGCACGTCTTTACCCGCATACATGAACTCCTCACCCATGGCGCAGCCGGCATAGGGCGCTATGTAGAGCAGGGGTGAGGGTTCGCTGGCGGTTGCCGAGACTACGATGGTGTAGTCCATGGCCCCGTGCTTGACCAGGGTGTCCACCACGGCCGCTACCGTGGACGCTTTCTGTCCGATGGCCACGTAGATGCAGATCACGTCCTGGTCTTTCTGGTTGAGGATGGTATCCACGGCGATGGCCGTTTTCCCGGTCTGACGGTCGCCGATGATCAGCTCGCGCTGCCCGCGGCCGATGGGCACGAGGGAGTCGATGGACTTAAGGCCGGTCTGGAGCGGCTCCCGCACGCTGACCCGATCTACAACACCCGGCGCCCGGGATTCGATGGGACGGTACTTCTCGGCCTTGATCGGGCCTTTGCCGTCCAGGGGCTGGCCGAGGGGGTTGACCACCCTGCCGATCAGGGCTTCACCCACGGGCACCTGCACTACCCGCCTGGTTCGCCGCACCGGATCGCCTTCCTTGATATGCTCATAGGGGCCCAGGATAACCACGCCGATGTTGTCCTGCTCCAAGTTCAGCACCATTCCGTAGGTTCCCTTGGGGAACTCCAAAAGTTCGCCGGCCAGTGCCCCTTCTAAGCCATAAACGCGCGCGATTCCGTCCCCGACCATGAGGACGGAACCCAGATCTTCAACCTGCAGTTCCGTTTCGAATTCCTCGATCTGGCGCCTCAGGATCGCAACGATCTCATCAGGACGCATTGCCATAGAGCTTATCCCCCATCTACTTGTATTTCTCCTGCAGTATTGCACAGATCCTCTGTGCGGCTGTTCCATCGCCGTAAGGGTTCGGCGCCGAGGACATCCGCCTGTAGAGTTCTTCATCGCTTAACAGCTGCAAAACTGCTGGCACAATGCTCTCTTGAGTAGAGCCAACGAGCTTCACGGTGCCCGCTTCCAGGGCCTCTGGGCGCTCCGTAACCTCCCGCATGACTAAAACGGGCTTGCCCAGCGCCGGAGCCTCCTCCTGCAGCCCGCCCGAATCGGTGAGGAGCAGGGTGCTGCAGGCTAGAAGGTTGGCAAACTCCTTGTAGCCCGGCGCATCGATCAGGATGATCTGTTCGTCGGAACCGAGCAGATCCCTCATAACCGCCTGGATGGCCGGGTTTTTATGCATGGCCACTACTATCTGTACCCGGGCCCTGGAACTGATCTCGAGCAGGGCTTGGCAGATCCCGACCAGGGGATCGCCCCAGTTTTCTCGGCGGTGGGCAGTGACCACGATAATCGGACGGCTGAAGTCCAGCCTTTGAAGTTCAGGCGTGGTGAACTGGTAGCCCTCTTCCACAACCGAAAGCAGGGCATCGATCACCGTGTTCCCGGTAACAAAGATCCTCTCCGGATCCACCCTTTCCCGCCGCAGGTTCTCGGCAGCCTGTTCGGTTGGTGCGAAGTACCATGAAGCGAGGACATCGATGAGGCGCCTGTTGGCCTCTTCCGGGAAGGGGTTCTGCACACTCTCTGTGCGCAGGCCCGCCTCTACATGCCCCACCGGGATGCGCTCATGGAACGCTGCCAGAGCTGCGGCAAAGGCGGTGCTGGTATCGCCGTGCACCAGGACCAGATCAGGCCGCCACTCGCGAAAAATCCCGGCCATGCCCCTAAGCGTGCGCTCGGAGATATCGTTGAGAGTCTGGCCGTGGCTCATGATGTTGAGATCAAAATCGGCCTTAAGGGCGAACAGATCGAGGACCTGATCCACCATCTCCCGGTGCTGGCCGGTGATGATCACGCGGG
>DURQ01000004.1 GCA_012840725.1 Bacillota bacterium | reverse complement strand
CGTTCACTTTGAACCGGGAGATCTCCATGGAGTTGAAGGCGTAGTGCTTGACGCAGGCGATGACGTTCTCAGCCTGTACGCCCCGTACCAGGGCCGATCCCATCTGGCCCAGGTGGAATGACTCTTCGCCGTAAGTCTCCTGGCTTCTTCCCCACCCAGGGTTGTAGGGGAGGTTGATGCAGACCCCTCCAAACAGGTTGCCGCCCCAGGCCCTGATCTCCTTACCGATAGCCCGGCCCACCCTTTCCTCCAGCTCCACGTCGAAGGTGGCGCCCCTGAGCATGGTCACAGGGAAGCAGGTGCTCTGTCCGACGCCGCAGACAACGCCCCGCGGGCCGTCGCAGAACTTCATGGCGGGAACGCCCTTCTCCTCGATGCCCCCTGCAGGATAGGGAATGTAATTGTAGTGCTTGTTGGGATCCTCTTTCATATCCTGGATCATCTGTTCAAGCTGCACATGGCCGCTCATCAAGTAGACCTTTTCTTCCAGGCTGAGGCCTTTTACGATCTCTTCCGCCCTTGCGGTGTAGCTCAGCCTGTGCTCTTTCGTGCACTTCATAACCCTCTATCTCCTTTCATTGGTAATGCCCATGCCTCTGCCGAAGCTTCTCTACGCGGCGGCTGCCTCCCTGCCCATGGTGAAACGGGCGGTTATGAACACCAGCCCGATCAGCATCAAACCCTTAAGGCCCTCGGCCAGCGCTGCGCTTACCCCGTAGAGAGTAAGCCCGTTGACCAAGACACCGATAGTCAGGGCACCGACAAAGAGCCGGTAGATGCGGGTGGACATCCCTCCGGTCACGGGCACTCCACCGGTGAAGATGGCCAGCATGACCTCGAGTTCGAAGAAGTTGCCTATGGACACATCGACGCCGCCGACGCGGCTGAGGGTGAACACCCCAGCTATGCCCGCCATGATGCCGCAAAGGACATAGGATATGATCTTCACTCTCTCCACCGGCACCCCGCTGTTGCGGGCCTTGATCTCATTTTCGCCGACGGCCTTGGTGTAGTACCCCAGTTTGGTGTACTCAAACAGGTAGCCGAAGATCAGTGTCAGCAGGACCAAGACAGGGAACATGTTTTTAAAGTTGTACAGGTCAAAAAGCTTGAAGGGAACGTAGATCGGGCCGCCCCGGGTAAACACGGGCAGCAGTCCCCTGTAGGCGATGGAAAACGCCAGGGTGCAGGTGACGGAAGGGACCTTCAGTTTGCTGATGATCACTCCATTGAGCAGTCCAAACAGGGCCCCGGTCAAAATGGCTGCGGGAAAGATCAGCCACAGTCCATATTTGTTCACCAGTATGGCGCTGATCGTGGCTGTAAGGGCCAGTACCGCCCCCTGGGAAAGGTCGATACTTCCCTGGGCGATGACAAAGATCAAGCCCAGGCCGCCGAACATGTACAGAACGGTTTGATTGAGGATGGACCGCAGGTTGTACGGCCGCCAGAACTTGCTGCCGACCAGCACCGTAAAGAGGAGGAGCAGGCAGACCAGTCCAGCAAAGGGTATGATGTGCTCCAAAGAGAGCTTCCTTGTTTTCATCAGATCATCACCTGCACTATGCTGTGTTCGCCAAACCCTTCCGCACGCTCGAAGACTTTGGCGACAGCACCGTTTTTCATGATCAAGATCCGATCCGAACAGCCGATCAGTTCGGGCAGTTCGTCGGAGATGAGCAGGATCCCGATGCCCTGCTTTTTGACCTCGGCGATCAGCTTGTAGATGTTCGCCGTGATGCCCACATCCACGCCGCGGGTCGGCGAGTCCAAGATGAGGATCCTGTTCGGCCGGGACAGCCAGCTGGCCAAGCTCACCTTCTGGCGGTTGCCTCCGGAAAGCTGGTTCACAGCCTGCCGGATCCCACTGGCCTTGATTTCAAATGCCGCCAGCTGCTCCCGGGCAAAGGCCTTTCTCTTCCTCGGGCTCAAAAAACCCAGCCGGCCGACAAAGGAGTCAGTGGACGGCAGGCAGAGGTTGTCTTCGATGGTCGCCCGGACCATGAGGGCCTCCGTGTCCCGGTCCTTGGGGACATAGGCGATTCCTCTGTCGATGGCCTTGCGCAGTGAGTCAATGACCTCACCGGTTTCCGTCAGGATGACCTTCCCCTGGTCGGGTTTGGACAGCCCGAACAGGACCCTGCCCAACTCGTGGATGCCTGAATCGCTCAAGCCCCCCACGCCCAGCACTTCACCGCGGCGCAGTTCAAAGGATACATTGTGCAGCATACCATCGACGCTGATCCCGTCCACGGTCAAGACGGGTTTTGAACCAGTCGTTTGGGCGGGAGTGTAGAAGTATGTCTCCTTAACCTCACGGCCCACCATGAGGCGCTTGAGCTGGTCTTCAGTCGCGCCTTCTGCCGCGATGGTGGTCACCTTTTCGCCGTCCTTGAGAACTGTGATTCGATCGCAGAGCTCCAAGATCTCCGGCAGGTTGTGGGAGACGAAAAGGATCAGTTTTCCCTGGTCCCTCAGCTTAACCAGAAGATCATAGAGCAGGGCGCGGTTGTTGTGGGAAAAGGCGGCGGTGATCTCATCGAGGATGAGGACATCGGGATCGACCGAGAGAGCCCGGACAAGCTCCACCAGTTTCTTTTCTTCTACCGTGAGGCTGCGGGCCAGCGCATCCAGGGGAACCGGAGTGATACCCCAGGCGGCAAAGGCTTCCTCAGCAGCGGCGCGCATTTTGCGCAGGTTGATCACGCCGCGCTGGGCAAACTGTTCGGTCTTTCCCAGGAAGATGTTTTCCGCGACCGTCAAGCCGTCTACCAGGCCCAGTTCCTGCACTACCATGCTGATGCCCTGCTCATTGGCGTGGGCGGGGCTTTCTGGATCGTAGAGCTGATTCCCTTTGAACATCCGTCCTTTGTCTCTGCTGTGGATGCCGGCAACCATGCCCATCAGCGTTGATTTCCCCGAACCATTTTCGCCGATCAAGCCGTGAACTTCCCCGGCCCTGAATTCCAGCGAAACGTCTGCAACGGCGCGAGTCGGTCCGAAGTTCTTGCAGAGCCCCTCCACCTTAAGGACACATGCGTTTTCCCTGCTCATTTCACGACACCCTCCTCGCCGCGCATGGATACAACGGTTACTGCGATGACCAGTATGCCGAGCACCACTTCCTGCCATGTTCCTGAAGGCACACCGAGCAGGGTCAGGGCGTTGAACAGAGCCGAAAGGGAAATGGTGCCGATGACCACCCCGATGACCAGGTTGAAGATGGCGCCCATGGAACTGGCGATGAGCACAGCGGTCAAGGGCTGGAAGATCGTCGCCACAGTAGTCAACCCCGTGCGGGGCAGCAGCTGGCCAACGTAACTTTCATTGATAGCGGAGCCCAGCCCGATGAAGATGCCGCAGACCACCATGCCCAAAAACTTAGCGCGGTTTGGGTTGATCCCCATCTCTTTGGTCACCCGCAGGTCACTTCCCACCGCACGGACATTGAGCCCGATACTGGTCCGGCAGAACAGGATGTATACAGCGATCAGGCCGGGAACAAGCATCAGCACGTTGAATGGAAGCTGCCCCAAACCCCGCAGCTGGGAGCCAAGGCTTACCACCATTTCTCCCCGCCTGACAGCCATGTTGGAGTAAAAGGCGCCGATGGACTCGTAGATCATGGCCATGCCCAAACCGGCCACCCAGGGCGGGATCTTTGTCTTGAGAAACACCACGCCGTTAAGGGCCTGGAGAGCCACACCGGCCGCGAGTCCGCCAAGCAGCAGTCCTGCGTAACCGAATTTGAGGCCCATGATCCCTGCAAAGTTGGAAGCTAAGACCACGATTGAACCGATGGAAAGATCGATCATTCCGCTGGTAAAGGAGAACACCAGGCCCCAGGTGATGAAGGTAGGTATTACGGCATGGGAAACGATGATACCCAGGTTTCGCTTGGTGAGAAATCTGCCGCCGGTGGCAAAATGGATGATGATGAAGACCAGCAGCAGCCCCGCCAGAACCAGAACCTGCTGCATCCTCTTCTGGCCAAAGCGCTCAAGCAGCGGGTTGGCAGCTGCTCCTGCCACGGCTTTCCTATCCATGTACGTCAACCCCTTTTAGAGAAGGGGCTGCCAAAGCCCCAGAGGTGTTTGGCAGCCCAGCTGTGTGCTAGAAGCCGTACCTTTCTAGATCTGCTTCTGTGATCAAGCCTACTTCATACTTGTCCATGACGCGCTGCTCAACAGAGTAGTTGGCGAGCAGGTCTGCGAAGGTGTCCGCAGATGCTGCTGCATTGAACTTCACGCTGAGATTTCTGATCTCATCGGGGGTAAAGGGCATGTTGTTCAGCCACTGCTCTTCATAGGCCTTGTACTGCCCGGCTTCCAGCACGATGATGGGTACATGGAATACTGGCGCCTTCCCGTTGGCGTCCTTGATGGCGTTCCCTTCCAGGAAGTTGTGGAGCAGGGCAACGGCAAGCCCGGAGTTGATCCAGTGCGCTCCGTTTGCTGCGCTGATCTTGCCTTCCTGCAGCCCTTCCAGGATGGGGGGATCCAGGTCGGTGACATAGTACTGGATGTCCAGGTCCGCATACTTCTGCAGGACTTCCATGGTGGCAACTGCCGGTTCGCCCGAGGTGGTGTAGACAACCTCAACATCAGGATAGGCTACGAGAAGGTCTTCGCTCTTCTTCAGAGCCTCAGCCCGTCCGTCGGTAGCCGACCAAGCCACATCCAGAACCTTTCCTCCAGCGCTTGAAAAAGCATCGGTAAAGCCCTTGACCCGAGCCTCATGGGTCGTGTCCCCGCGCTGACCGGTGACCAGCACTGCCGTCTTGGCTCCGGTGTTCGCGGCGAACTCCCCGATGGGATAGCCGGCGTCGTAGTCATCTTCACCCACGGCGCCTACGAAGTATGGGTTGCTGCGCAGGTGTTCCAGGGTCTGCGGTGTGGGAAGGTGATCGTAGAGCACAAAAGGCACTCCCGCATCGGCGCACATTTTGCCCACGATGGCAAAGGTGGCGTCGGAGAGGCCGAAGTAGATGATGCCGTCAACTCCCGAGGCGATTAAGTTCTCCACATTAGCGATGGACTTTTCGATAGTAGCCTCGTCATTCACCACGATGAGTTCAACGTCCAGTGCGTCTGCCGCGTAGATCGCGAAGTTCTCCAAGATATCCAGGCAGTACACTCCGGAAAGGGCATTGTTGAACCCGATCTTGTAATCCGCTGCCAGCGCGGGGGCGCTGAACAGGCACAGCAACGGCAAACACGTGACCAATCTCTTCATGCTTCTTCTCCTTTCTGTACTCTTCTTTTCTGTCGGGCGCTTCTCGGTGTTCACCTTTCGGTTACTTTAATGTTACCTTGCAGCCAAGGACCGAAGTTTTCAGATCGTGTCATTTTTCCTTACGAATCGTTTCAGATTTTACAGGGACAAAAAAACAAGCCCTGCCGGTGCTGGACACCGTAGGGCTCGGTTCGCCTTATCTGGAGATTCAGTTGGTTAGAGGATCTGCGCCAAGAAACGCTTGGTGCGTTCCTGTTCGGGTGCGGTGAAGAACTTTTCAGGCGGGGCTTCCTCCAAGATAACACCCTCGTCAAAGAAGATCACCCGGTCCGCCACTTCCCGGGCAAAGCCCATCTCGTGGGTGACCACGATCATGGTCATGCCGGCTTTGGCCAGCTGCTTCATCACGTCCAGTACTTCCGCGATCATCTCTGGATCGAGGGCGGAAGTGGGTTCATCAAAGAGCATCACATCTGGCTGCATGGCCAGGGCGCGGGCGATGGCTACGCGCTGCTTCTGTCCGCCCGAAGTGGCAGCGGGGTACTTGTCTGCCTGATCGCGGATGCCCACCTTGGATAGGAGATCAAGCGCGAGTTCACGCGCCTCCTCTTTGGGCATCTTCTTCACCTTGATGGGGGCCAGGGTAACGTTCTCCAGCACAGTCATGTGGGGGAAAAGGTTGAAGTCCTGGAAGACCATGCCCACCCTTTTCGCGATCTCCGTCGATCTGGTCTTGGGATCGTGGACAGGCAGCCCATCGACAAAAATGGACCCTTGGTCGATCTTCTCCAGGCCGTTGATGCAGCGGATGAACGTGCTCTTGCCCGAACCGCTGGGGCCGCAGATCACCACCACCTCCTGCTCACGAACCTGGAGGCTGACTCCTTTCAGTATGTGCTGCGACCCGAAGGATTTGTGCACATCCTGCACATCCACAATCACTCTGTTCAGCTGCTTTTCCTTCATCACTGTGCTCCTCTGGAAAAATGACTTTACGGCTTGTTCTATTATAGTATTTATGCCGCCTGGGCGCCAGTAGATATTGCGGATGCTTGGTGACCCCAGCCGGGCCAGGTTACTGGATGAGGAAGTCGCGAATCTCGTTGCGCCGGGAAATGCCCAGTTTACTGAAGATCACTGAGCTTACCTTTTTCACGTAGTTGTAGGAATAGTGCAGCTGCTCTGCGATCTCCGAGTTGGTGTAGCCCAAGGCCATCATCTTGGCCACCGACAGTTCCGTATCATTGAGTTTGCGCTTCAAGGATTCCACCTTGTCTGGATCCATGTTCTTGAGCTTCCTGGCCAGGTTGAGATGGACCCTGATACGAGCGAGCAGGATCTCTTTTACAAAGGGTTTGGTGATGTAATCTACCGCGCCAGATGTGAGGCCCTTCAGTTCGTACTCCGTCTCCGTCAAACCTGTCAGGAAGATCACGGGGATATCCGGGTCCAGCTCCTGCAGCTTACGCAGGGTCGCGTAGCCGTCCATTTTCGGCATGTCAATATCCAGCAGGATGATGTCAGGACGGGGACCGTTGGCCACGGAGGCAATGGCTTCCCAGCCCGATCTGGCCAGCTCCACCGTGTATTCAGCCTTGAGGAGCTGTTCCGCCATCCTGAGGAGCATCACATCATCGTCGACCACTAACACTCGAGGCATGCTTCCACCTCCTTCAGCCCGGCCAAAACCCGATCCCAGGTGAACATCAGAAGAGGGGCGGCCACCCGTGCGTATTCCCCATCGCCCCGGCGCAGGTGCTCCTCCATCGCCGCCGCCTGGTTGGACAGTTCTACGGCGCCTACGGCCAGGGCCTTGCTCTTCAGGGAATGGATCACGTAAGTTAGGTTCTCGAAATCGCCTGCCGCCAAGAGATCGAGGATCTCCTGCTTGCTCTCTCCCGAATACTCACAGAAGATGCTGCTCAAAGCCTTGTACTGTTCCAGATCGCCGTTAACATACTTCAACCCTTCGCTGGCTGAGACCCCGAAGGGCATGAGCTTCTGCTTGAGCTCCGCTTCTTTCCTGGTGTCGATGATGGTCCGCCTGGCCTTGGGCTGCACCAGCTCCTGGGGCAGGAGCTCCACCAGTACCTGCTGCAGCTGGTTCCAGATGATCGGTTTTGTCAGGAAAGCGGCAAATCCTGCTTCCATCAGCGTCTCCTTAGTACCCGGCAGGATGTTGGCCGTAACCGCCACCACAGGAGTGTCGATGCCTCTCTTCCGCAGAAGGCGGAGAGTCTCAAGGCCGTCCAGCTCCGGCATCATGTAGTCCATGAGGATCAGGTCGTAGCTGCGCCGTTCGGCCAAAGCCAGGCACTGCCGGCCGCTGAGGGCGGTATCAACCTGCAGGAGGTTCTCCTTTAGGAGGGTCTTGGTCACCTCCAAGTTCTCCTGGTTATCGTCTACGATCAGCACCCGCGCCGCTGGAGCAACAAAGCTTGTCCCATCTAGGAATACGGCCGCTTGATGGGATTCCCACTGCCCCAAGGGCGTGGGATCGACCACCACCTGGGGTATCTCTACCGTAAACGTACTGCCAAAGCCCACTTTGCTTTCCACATGGATGGTACCGCCCATGCGATCGCACAGCTCTCTGGCGATGGCGAGGCCGAGACCGGAGCCTTCGATCACCCGGTGCGACGGCCCGCCCCGGGTGAAAGACTGGAAGAGGCGTTCCAGATCACCCGGGTCGATACCGATCCCCGTATCCTGCACGGAGATGCAGAGCAGGGTCTGATCTCCCTGGGTCCGGCAGCTGAACCCCAAGGTGACAAACCCCTCGGGAGTGTACTTCACCGCGTTAGACAGGAAATTGACCACGATGCGCTTGATGTGGAAGGAATCGCCGAAAAAGGAGCTGGGCAGGCTGCGGTCTACCTGGGTTTGAAACACGAGCCCCTTGCGGGCGGCGCTTTCCCTGCCGATCACCACAAGGTCGAAGATCAGGTCCACCGTGTTGTAGTTTTCCGGGATCAGTTCGAGCTTGCCCGATTCGATCTTGGCGATGTCCAGGACATTGCTGATCAGGGTGAGCAGGCTCTTGCCGGCGATCTGGATGTTGGAAGCGTAGCGGCGGATCTGGTCAGAGGTGCTTTCCCGCAGGATCATCTCGTTCATCCCCAGCACCACGTTGATCGGTGTACGGATTTCGTGGCTGATGTTGGTCAGGAACGTGGTCTTGACCCTGTTCAGGGCCAGGGCCTCCTCCCTGGCTTCCTCCAGCTCCATCTGCTGCTCATAGTTGAGGCGGAAGTGGTAGTGCATGACAATTCCCAGGACGATGCTGGTGGAGACAAAGGAAACGATGATGTCCCGCAGCATGGCTGCTTCACTTGGGAAGTGGCGGACGGAATCGGGGTTGTAGTAGGCGTAGAGGCAGAGCCCGACATAAAGGACCAGCTCCAAGGTGGCTACGGCGAAGGCTGTCCGCCCCCGCAGCATAAACACGGAGATGGTCACGGCAAAGACAAAGAAAGCGGGCATGCCGCTCCGGTACCCATCGGAGACGAAGAAGGCTCCCGGGAAAAGGATCATGAAGATGCAGATTACGGTGATCAAGTAACAGCGCTGGTAGTCTCCGGTCAACCGCGCGAAATACAGCAGGCCAAAGGAAACGGCGGCCAGGGCAATGTTCACGAGGAAATGGCCGAACCCTGCCCCGGTGAAAACTGTCGTGACGGCCATAACCAGGCTGATCGCCATCCCGCCCACGGCCAGCAGGTTGAAAAACCGCGCCCGCAGATCGAGGTGCTTCCCAAAGTACTGTTCAAACCAGCGCTGCACTGCCTGCTTCATTCTCCATACCCCGCTTTAGTGTTCTGCAGAGATCACACGCTTGAGGCCGTCTTCATCAGCCTGCACTGTGGCGACATGGATGGGCATGTCCACCTGATCAGGCGACAGCTCTAATTCGAACACGTGCAGGTCAACGCCATGGAGGCTCACATCGAGCAGGAGCTCCAGCATCATTTTGGTTGTACCCTCGGGCAGACGCCGGGGCTCAACCCAGATCTGGTAATCCCCAGGAGCAAGCTCCTTCACGGCGATGCTCTCCAGGGAGGCGTCCGAGGGCGTGTAGGTTGACGCCGCGCCAGGATCCCCCAGCTCTTGATCGGGAGAGTAGATTCTCAGGTCCAGATCGGCGGCACCGTCCCAGCTGAGGACAGCACAGAAATCCATGTGGTTCCAGGTCAGTTCAACCGAGCGGGGCCGGTCGCTGCGGGCGCTGCCGTCTGCGTCCCAGACTCTGAGCTGCAGGCTGTTGCTGCCCGGGAAGAGGGGCACGAGGCAGGACAGTCCTCCCGCCCAATCAGGAAAGACGCCGTACGACACGGCGCGGGCCCAGAGCTCCACCCGGGTCGGCTCCATATCGGGGGGACAGACGGAGGTAAGGTCATCGATCTTGAGCAGTACCGCGGGGTAGTCGGTCTCTTCCCTCAACTCGCTGAGCTCAATCGGATGAAACAGCCCGATCCCTGCGGTATCGATGGGCGGCGCCTTGGTTTCCAGGCCGATATCCATCTGCTCATCCTGCTTCAGGTCAAGCACCTGCCTGAAGACCTGGTAGCCGCCTAGGGACACTTCCATCTCCTGCAGTCCGCCAGGTACGTCCATCCAGTACTCGCCCCGTGCGTCAGTGAGCGCCGTAACCGGCCCGATTGCGATCACAGCATCCATAAGGGGAATGCCGGTATCCATCTCTGTAACGGTACCGAAGACCCGAAACGACTCAGCATCAGCTGAACACAGGCCGGGAAACACGAACACAGCGGCGGAGAAAAGGAAAACCAGAGCAAAACCTCGGCGGCCCATCAGATCGCCCTCCTCCAAAATAGCGCTAAAAGGACATTCGCCCCCTATTTTGATTCTACAACTGGCCTATCACGCAAGACAGTCACCGGCAGTTACCTTTCCCGCCTTGGCTCAAAAAAGGAGGCAGCCCGAACCCCACGGATCCGGGCTGCCTCCAGGTGACCAAGGAGGGATCATCTGAGTGGGCAATGTCGCTGTGTTCCCTGCCTGCTTCAATTCTAACTTCTTGGCGGGTGCGGGAAAAGTCACCGGGAGTAACCTTTCTTCAGCCGGATGACGTTCCACGACTGTTTCGGCAGGAGCGCACTCAGCTGCCCGGACACTGCCTCAGCACTGCCGCCTGTCGTTGGTACAACGTTGTCAGGATTGTCGGCCGTGTTCACCGCTTTGAGATCATCATGGGTGAGCACGATGTGCTCCACAACTCCATAGTCCTCAAAGCCGCGCAGATCGCCGGTGAATTCCAGGCCGCCTTCCAGGTTGCGGTTCACCGCAAAGATGGTGAGCTCTTCCTGCTCTTCGTTGTAGACGGCCGCGGCATCGAGGTACGGTACATCGCTGAAGTCCTTGGTGTCGTACTTATCCGACTTGATGATCGGCAGCAGGGCTGTTCCCCGCCCGAAGACAGAAGCATGGAGGAACGGGAAGAAGGTGGTCTGCCGCCAGGCAGGCCCGCCCGTCTTAGTCATGATGGGTGCGATCACGTTCACCAGCTGGGCGAGGCAGGCGATCTTCACCCGATCGGAACGCCTGATCAAGCTGATCAGCATGCTGCCCACCAGGAGGGCATCTTCCATGTTGTAGACATCCTCCAAAAGCGGCGGAGCGACAGTCCAGGGTTCAACCTGCTTATCTTGTTCGTTAGAATGGTACCAGACGTTCCACTCGTCGAAGGACAGGTGGATCGTCTTTTTGCTGCGCTTCTTGGCCTTGACATAGTCGCAGATGGCGATGACCGAGTTGATGAACTCGTCCATCTCCAGGGAGCGGGCCAGGAAGTTAGGCGTATCGTTGTCCCTGTTGCCGAAATAGGTGTGCAGCGAGAGGTAGTCAATATGTTCGTAGGTTAGTTCCAGAACCATGGCTTCCCAATCGGCAAAGGTCGGCATGCTCTTGTGGGAACTGCCGCAGGCCACGAGTTCGATGGTGGGGTCGACCCACTTCATTACCTTGGCCGTCTCCTGAGCAGCGCGGGCGTATTCGTAGGCAGTCTTGGCCCCGATCTGCCAGGGTCCGTCCATTTCATTGCCCAAGCACCACAGCTTGATCCCGTGGGGCTGGGGATGTCCGTTCTTGATGCGCAGATCGCTGAAGTAACTGCCGCTGGGATGATTGCAGTATTCCACCAGGTTGCGGGCCTCGTCCGGGCCGCGGGTACCCAAATTGACCGCCATCATCACCTCGGAGCCCACTTTGCGGGCCCAGTCCGCGAACTCATCGACTCCGACTTCATTGGGCTCAATCGTCCGCCAGGCCAGGTCTAAACGGCGGGGCCGCTCTGCCTTGGGCCCGATGCCATCCTCCCAGTTGTAGCCCGATACGAAGTTGCCGCCGGGATACCGGATGACAGGGGTCTTGAGCTCCCGCACCAGGGAGATGACATCCCCGCGGAAGCCCTGTTCGTCGGCGGTGGGGTGCCCCGGTTCGTAGATTCCCCCATAAATGGACCGGCCCAGGTGCTCGACGAATGTCCCGTACAAGCGCGGGTCAATGTCGCCGATGCGGAAATCCTTCTCCAGAGTCATCTGTGCTTTCCGTACAACTGTCATGCATACCACCTCCATGTAGATAAGCCTCCCCGGGCTACCGGGGAGACTCTGCTTTAGATGCCTCTAGCCAGGTAATAGTAAAGCTCACCGAGGCGCAGGTCCTGCTTGAACTGGCTGATCTCGGTACGCTCGTTGATTTCAAGGTACTCGATGCCGGCGATTTCGCAGTAGTCCTCGATGAACTTGCTGCCCAGGGCTTGGGTGAACACGGAATGGTGCGCACCGCCAGCCAAGATCCAGGCTTCGGCAGCCACCTTCAGGTTGGGTTTGGGATCCCAGAGGACGCGGGCCACGGGGAGCTTGGGCAGATCCGCAGGCGGATCCACAACCTCCACTTTGTTTACCACCATGCGGAAGCGGTTGCCAAGGTCAATCAGGCTGGCGCAGATGGCCGGGCCTGCCGGCGCCGTGAAGATGAGGCGCGCCGGGTTTTCCTTACCGCCGATGGACAGCGGCTGCACATCAAGGACCGGCTTATCCTTCGCGATGGACGGGCAGACTTCCAGCATGTGGGCGCCCAGGATCCGGCTGCCAGCTGGATCGAGGTGGTAGACGTAGTCTTCCATAAACGAGGTGCCGCCGGCCAAGCCCGCAGCCATGACCTTCACAGCCCGGAGCAGCGCTGCTGTCTTCCAGTCGCCTTCGGCACCGAAGCCGTAGCCGTCATTCATGAGCCGCTGCACGGCCAGGCCGGGCAGCTGCTTCAGGCCGGTGAGATCCTCGAAGTTGGTGGTGAAGGCCTTGAAGCCGCCTTCTTGCAGGAAAGCGCGCATGCCAGCTTCGATGCGAGCCGATTCTGTCAGGTAGTTTCTAAACTCTCCGCCGGCTTTCACCCGGTCGGTGAGGTTGTAACTGGCTTCATACTCCTCCAGCAGTGCGTTGATCTGGGCGTCGGTTACGGCATCCACATAGGCAGTAAGGTCGCCGAGGGAGTAGCCGTTTACCTCATAGCCGAGCTGGATCTGGGCGGAAACCTTGTTGCCTTCGGTTACAGCCACATCACGCATGTTGTCGCCGAAACGGGCGATCTTGGCTCCTTGGTTGTCATGCCAGGCCGCGGCCACCCTGGTCCAGTCGCCGATGGCCTGCAGGGCTTCTGGATCCTGCCAGTGGCCGACCACGATCTTGCGGTTCTTGCGCATCCTGGAATTGATAAACCCGAACTCCCGGTCGCCGTGGGCGGACTGGTGCAGGTTCATGTAGTCCATATCAATGCTTCCCCAGGGGATATCCCGGTAATACTGGGTGTGGAAATGGAGATACGGCTTGCACAGGACATTCAGTCCGCAGATCCACATTCTGGCCGGCGAGAAGGTGTGCATCCACATGATCAGTCCGATGCACCGCTCAGCGG
>DURQ01000044.1 GCA_012840725.1 Bacillota bacterium | reverse complement strand
TTCAGGTAACCGGTGCACCAGTCGATGATCGATTCAGGGGTGTTCAGCAGCTCCAAGAGCGGCCGCGTGGCCAGAGGACCCACAACCATGATGATCACTGAGGAAAGGGCAGTCAGGGTCAAGCAGTTACCGATAGTCCGGGAAAGGTTCTCTCTGTCTTTGGCACCGAAGTACTGGGCCACCATAATGCCGGCTCCGACCGACAGGCCAACAAACAGCACCAGCAGCAGGTTCAGGACGGGTGAGGCGCTGCCCACTGCTGCCAAGGCATTGTCACCGATGTACCGCCCTACTATGATGGAGTCGGCGGTGTTGTAAAACTGCTGGGCGATGTTTCCGATGAGCATGGGGATGGAGAACTCCACGATGCGTTTCCACGGAGGGCCCTGGGTTAGATCTTTGGCGGTGAAGAGCTGTCGAGCCTTGGCCATATGAAACCTCCTTAGACAGAAAGAGAGAAGCCAGTCGGCTCCCCGAAACGATAGTGCTAGATCGATTCTAGTACCCATTTCCCCATCTGTCAATACGATAGGGTCGCACGCGTCAGGCAGGCTGCGGCTGGGGTGAACCGCATGTCGGCACACTGTCTTGAAGAGAAGGTGGCGGCGGATGGAAATACTTGTAATTCGACATGGACAGTCACAAGCGGATCTCGAAGATCGTCACGAAGGCCGCGCCGATTTCCCCTTGACGGAACTGGGGATGCGGCAGGCCAGTCTCCTTGCGGAGTGGTGCAGGGTCAACTATCCGCCAGAACTGATCATATCCAGCCCCATGAAGCGGACCAGCGCCACCGCTCAGCTTCTGAGTGAGGCCACGGGATCGCCGCTTGAATGGGAGCCCGATCTTGTGGAGTGGAACAACGGGCTTTTGGCGGGGCTGACTCGCGCTGAAGCCCAGGCCAGGTTTCCTCGGCCGGCTGGAGGTCGCAAACCTCACGATACATACGCAGAGACAGAATCCCTAATCGATTTTCGAGCAAGGGCAGAAAGGTTTTGGTCCCGTTTCACCCATGGGTACATACTGCCCGGGAGATACAAGAGGATCGCCCTGGTTTCCCACGGCGGCATGATCAACCTTCTCTTCCGCTGCTTTTTAGCCCTGCCGGTGGTGAGTGACATCAACTTCGTTACCGGCGACACCGGAGTACATCTGTGGCTGGTGGAGCAGGGTAGGAAGACAGTTGTGTTCACCAACCGGCTGGACCACCTGCGAGGGCTGGATTAGAAAGGAGAAGTCTATGGCGGGCATAGGCCGAGAATTCATGGAAAAGACGAAGTATCAGAACCTCCCTGAGTCCCCGCAGGAGCAGGGACTGCCCCAACCTCCCCTGCAGCTTCCCTGTCCGGCGGAGGCGGTGCTTATCGAACTGCCGAGAGTTGAACAGATTAGGGTTAAGCAGGTTGATCTTCAAACCGCTATCGCCAAACGGAGGAGCTTGCGCGAGTTCTCCCGGGCTTCTTTGAGTCTGGATGAGTTGGCCTATTTTCTCTAGGCCTCCCAGGGTGTGCATGAAGTGCTGAATGGGAGGGCCACTCTGCGCACCGTACCGTCAGCAGGCGCCCGCCATGCCCTGGAAACCTATCTGCTGGTGAACAGGGTCCACGGCCTTGAACCTGGGCTGTACCGCTATCTTGCTATCGGGCACAAGCTGGTGCCAGTGGTGCTGGGATCCAACCTTGCCAGGGATGTGGCTGAGGCCGCAGCTGATCAGGTCTTCGTGGCACAGAGCGCGGCCACATTTATCTGGTGTGCAGATATCAAAAGGATGGCTTGGAGATATGGTGAGCGCGGCTACCGCTATGTGCACCTCGACGCTGGCCATGCCTGCCAGAACCTCTACTTGGCGGCGGCAGCCGTTGGCTGCGGAGTCTGCGCCGTGGCCGCTTTTGATGATGACCGGCTGAACGCCCTGCTGGGCCTCGATGGAGAGAACCAGTTTGCGGTCTACTTGGCGGCATTGGGCAAGAAACGAACCATTTGGGGGTGACCCATTGGACACCAAAGAACTCGAGCGAGAACAAATGTGGCTTGACCGGGTCTACGCGGAAATAGATGGACAGTTGGCCGAACAGGAGGCCAAAGTCAGGGAATACTATGAAAGCATGCGTTCGGTGCGGCGCTCTTTGAGCGAAGAACACGGGATCAGCTCTGCAAGCGAGAAACGTCTGATGGACGCGGCCCAGGCTATCACCGAACTCAGGCAGGGTGGCGTTGAGTTCGGCCTGCAGAACCGCCTTTTGGGCCAGCTCAGGGCCTTGGAAAGAAACCCGTACTTCGGACGCATTGACTTTTGGGAAGAAGGATCCAACAGCGCAGAGGTCATCTATGTCGGGGTACACACCCTGTTGAACAGAGCCACGGGCTGGCCCATGGTCTATGATTGGCGCGCGCCCATTTCCAGCATGTTCTATGACTATGGTCCCGGCGAAGCGGAGTACACCGGCCCTGGAGGAGTTTACCGCGGCAAGATCACGCTCAAGCGCCAATACGGCATCAAGGCGCGCCGGCTCGCCTACATGTTCGACAATGATCTCACGATCTCCGATGAGATCCTGCGCGAAGCGCTGGGGCGCAGCGCCACCGCTAGGATGCGCACCATCGTGAACACCATCCAGCGTGAGCAGAACCGGGCCATCCGCAATGATCAGGATGCGCGGCTTTTGGTAGAGGGCGCCGCCGGAAGCGGTAAGACAGCAGTTGCCCTGCACCGCGTGGCCTACATGCTCTACAAGTACCGCGACATGCTGCAGTCAGAGAACATCCTGGTCTTTTCGCCGAACCGGGTTTTCGGCGACTACATTTCCCAGGTTCTCCCCGATTTGGGCGAGGAAAATGTTCCGCAGATGACCTTCAGAGAGTTTGCCGAGTCCTTCTTCGCCTGGCGATGGGAGGTACAGACTCAAGTTTCCTTCCTGGAGCAGCTGCTCGGGAGTTCACCCGTTGAGCGGGACATGCTTCTGACTCGCTGCAGCTTTAAGGCGTCTCCACAGTTTCAAAAGGTGTTGGATCGGCTCGTGCTCTTGATCAGCGATGAGGCAGCCCGCTTCAGTGATGTGTACTACGGTCGGAAGCTGCTCATTTCCGCTGCGGATCAGACCCGGATGTTTTCAACAAACTACGCTTATCTTCCCGTCCAAAAACGGATGTCCAAGATCAGCCAGCGTATCCTGCATATGCTCCGCCCTCTCAAGAAGAAGCGGGTAAAACAAGTCTTTGCCGCACTGCAGAGCGATCCAGCCTTTGAAGAGGAGAGCTGGTGGACCAGGGCACGTGAAGCCGTAAACCGGGTTCGCACAGAGCTCAAGCCCGTCTTCAGCCTGCTGCGGGAACACTACTCCGTGGACTGCATCGCGTGGTACCAGCGTCTCTGGCACGATGATGGGCTGTGGGCTGAAGTGGCCTGTGGTCTGGAGCGGCCGCAAGGGGCCGAAGGGAGTCTGCGCACTCTTGACGATGGAGTCATCGCCTTCGAAGATGCGGTGCCCCTTCTGTATCTGAAAGGAGAGCTGGAAGGCTACCCAGTGAAGCGGGGGATTATGCACGTTGTTGTCGATGAAATCCAGGACTATGCCCCTCTGCAGCTGCAGGTGTTGACCAAGACTTTCCCGGCTGCCCGTTTTACTCTCGTCGGCGATGCGCAGCAGTCACTGCATCCTTTCGTCTGGAGCAGCGGCGCAGGAAGCCTGGCAGACCTCTTTGAAGGACTAGAACTGGCCACAGTGCGGTTGAACAAGAGCTATCGTTCAACACAGGAAATCTTCCGTTTCTGCAGTGCGCTGGCTGGAAGCTCTTCAGCCGCGACGGTGCTGCGTACGGGCGCAAAGCCGGTAGTCTACCAAGTGGAGAGGGAGCAGTACGGCGCCCGCCTTGCCGCGCTGGTGAAAGAAGGGCTCGATGCCGGGCATGGGCTGGTGGCAGTGATCGCCAAGACGGTGGAGGAATGCCAGGAGATCTTCTCGGTCTTGCGTCTGCAGGACGTTGGCGTTCAGCCCAGTCTGCTGATCAGAGAGAGTGCTGAGTTTGAGAGGGGAGTGCTGGTTCTCCCGGTGTTCCTGGCAAAAGGCCTGGAGTTCGATGCCGTGGTGATCGCCGACGTGAGCACCGCCCAGTACAGCGCCAAGTACGATAGACGGCTGCTTTACGTGGCCTGCAGCAGGGCACTGCACAAGTTGGACTTGATCTGCAGCGGTGATCTTTCTCCCTTTGTGAAAAGTCTTCCCGCTGAGCTCTACGAACTTGAGGCAGGCCTTGGTTCATGATACAATAAACACAAAGACCATTCATCCTGGAGGAGAGCAATGATCAGCTAACCAACATGAAGGCAGACTCAGATTGTGGAAGGGGCCTCAATGAGGCTTGCTTTGTGGTCGCCATGTTGGGTTGCTGAACTGCTCTTGTCGGGCGTGTTTTGGTCATGCCTTGACAGTAAAGTTCGTCTGCTTGCGCCCAAGCAGACTTCTTTTTTGCCTACCCACCGGCGGCCCTCTGGGGAGGTGGGAGCATGCTTATCATCAAGAATTTGACCCTTTCGATGACTAAGGATTTGAGGGTTCTGTTAGAGGACTTCAGTTTCTCGCTTCAGGCCGATATGAAAGTCGGGTTGATCGGCGAGGAAGGGAACGGCAAATCCGCTCTTCTAAAGGCGATCGCAGATCCGGAGTCACTGCGCGGCTACCTCGAGATCACAGGCGAGATCATAACCGCCGGCGAAGTGATCGGGTACCTTCCGCAGGTTCTTACGGATGTGGTCTTGGATCAGAGCACAAGCCGGTACCTCAAGGAACGAACAGACCCTGAGGATTTTGATTACGCACTTTTTTACCGGCTCCTCGATGAAATGGGGTTTCCCGAAGACCGCATCTCCGATGGGATCTCCATGCGCCAGCTGTCGGGTGGAGAGAAGATCAAGTTCCAGCTGCTCTGTGAAATGCTGAAGAGGCCGACGGTCCTTCTGCTCGATGAACCGAGCAATGATCTCGATTTGGAGTCTGTGCAGTGGCTGGAAGGGTTTATCAGCAAGACAAGGATACCCATGATCTTCGTATCCCACGACGAACTCCTGCTTGATCGCTGCGCCAACACCATCATCCATCTGGAGCAGTTGATGCGCAAACGCAAGCCGCAGTATACCATCGCTCGCCTGCGGTACGGAGAATATGTGCAGGATCGTGAAGAACGCATCACAAAGCAGATTCGGGTTGCCCAAAAGGAGCGGGAAGAGTTCGCCGCCAAGCTTGAGCGCTACCGTCAGATCTACCAGCGGGTTGAGCACGAGCTGCGCACTGTGTCCCGCCAGGCACCCTCCGTGGGAAAGAATCTCAAAGATAAGATGCACAGCGTGAAGTCCCTTGGGAAGCGCCTCGAACGGGAGAAGGACCAGCTGGCAAAACGCCCCGATTTCGAGGAAAGCATCAACGTCAGTTTCGACAGCGCGGTTTCTCTGCCCAGGGGAAAAGTGGTTTTGGATCTTCAGCTCGAGCCTTTACGTGCCGGAGAACGGCTCTTGAGCCAGCGAGTGCACCTGCGCATCCTGGGTCCGCAGAAGGTGTGCATCATCGGCGGGAACGGTGCGGGGAAGACGACGCTTCTGCGTGCCATCGTGCAGGACTTGGAGCAGAGGGGCATCAACTACGGCTATATGCCCCAAGACTACCCTGAGCATATGGATCCTGGAAAGAGCGCTGTGGAATTCCTGATGTGCGCAGGCACTAAGGAAGAGCTGACCAAGATCCGCACCTACTTGGGCAGCATGAACTTCACACCCCAGGAGATGGAACACGCTCTCTCTGAACTCTCAGGCGGGCAGAGGGCGAAACTGTACTTTTCCAAGATGATCCTGGACCGTGCTGAGGTTTTGGTTCTTGATGAACCGACGCGGAACCTATCCCCGCTTTCGGGGCCAGAAATACGTTCTGCTCTGAAGGAGTTTGGCGGCTGCATCATAGCCGTGTCCCATGACCGCAAATTCATCGCTGAGGTTTTTCAGGAAGTGATGCTCCTGGATGGTGAAGGGCTTCGGCCGGTGAGCTTCTCTGAGAAGATGGAGAATTTCGCTTTCAGCTGAAGGAGGAAATCCTCGCTTTGGAGCCGCTCGGAGTCGATCCCGAGTTTCAGAAGAGAGTCTAGCGGGTGAGCTTCTGTAGTTTTCGGGAAGCAGTACCTGTCGGCAGTTGACCCCACCTCTGCGGTGGGGTTTTTGCCGTGAGGGTGCTATTTCTGGGTTAATTGGGCGCGAACCAGGCCAGTAGAGTCGACACAAACTGGTGTTCGTGCAAAGAGCCGAAAAAGAAAGGGCCGAAGGCCCGCCCCACTCCGCAGGCGAGTGGGGCGCTGCTCTGCATGCCCACAGTTAGAACTCGAAAGTGTTGCCGCTGGGCGATATCACCCACTGGATCCTTCTGGAGCCCTCCGTGCCAGAACCGCTTCCCGATCGTCGCACGTGCGCTTTACCGTAAAGGCCGTCTCTTGTTATGAAGGCAATATACACCGATTCCGACGATATGCTTACCGACTCCTGATACCCGTCCAGGGGGACTTCGAGGATCTCGCCTAGTGTGTAACCAGTGCGATAGCCACTGCTGGATTCGTTGATCACCTGAATTCCGGCTCTGCCCGGTGTCGATAGAACATACCCTTTACGTGACAAGTCCGCTTCTGAGCGATCGCTAGTGTATTGCCAGTAGACACCGTATCCGCCTTGGCTTGGTCCTTGAAAACCAAGGAACTTAATGCTGTGCTGTGTGGCAACGTCAGCGATAAAGGCCTCGTGGTGGTAGCTGATCTTCGGAGTCTCAATGAAAACGGGGCTGTTCTTCACCTCGATCTGCTGTTTAAAGCCATGGAACACGGGGTATGAACCGAGTACGCTTAAAGACAGAGTATACGTGCCTGAAGGAACTGCACTGAAGCTCCAGTGACCGGATTCATCCGTGACAGTAGTCTGTGAGACATAGTGTCCGTCGTTTGACGTCCCAGATAGGTGGACGTTGATACCGCTGTGATCAGCAAAGTGGTACTTCTGGGTAATGCCCTCTACGCGCACGCTCCGACCATAGTTTCCTCCAGCACTACCCAAGCAGCCACTGAACAAGGTGGCGATCAGCAATAGAGTTACTCCCACTGCGGCTTCTCGCTTCATGTACAATCCCTTTTCAGAAGAGCTGGTCGGGCCACTGTCACGGCATACAGCCTAACGCGATGGCCTCGTTGCGGTTTTCCGACTTGAGTTCACTCGTTGTTTTCACTTAGCTACGTGTGGTCCTCCAGACGACCTTTGTCTCGCAGTTTCCTAGGTGCATCCGTGAGATGGTAGGTCCAAACGGGCCGACCCGAGGATGGATACAGCAAAAAGGAAAGCAAGCAGAGGAGACAACTTCCGTCGATGCGTTTGAGCTTCACCCCCCACAAGACCACAGAACACATACCAAGGTGATCAGAACAACAGGGGACAGGCACCCAAGTGGAGTGAGAGGTTCTTTCGCCCTCAACACCCGCATCGGGAAGAGTGATACCCAGCTTTTTCTCTCAATGCTCCGTTTTGGGTTTCTGTTCCCAGCTGGCCACCGCCGTTGGTGACATGCTAAGTAGAACCGCTGCTTCCTTCTGAGTACAGCCTTTTTTTGTGCGCAGGGCTCTCATTCTTTGGGACAGCACACCCTTCACCACCTCCGATGTTATCTCAATCCCATTTTACATCAGGGTTGTCTTTTTTCAACAGGGTAGGCCGTTTAGTGTTGAGCATAAGACCGACAACCATGGCAGGTTGACCGCGCCATCGCAAAAGGAATGGCGGCATTACGTCAATGCTGAACGGTTTAGGCTATGGATCGAAGGCCAGGATTTGAGGCCTCTCAGCGATGCGCGGGAGGGAAGGACGATCCCGAAGGTCCCCAGGCGGGAAAGGCGATGCGGCTTAGTGTGGAAATCGCGACGGACTTAAGCCAAGCGCACGCAATGCAATGTGTTTTCTTTCGGTGATACATCGTGCCGCGCTCGACTAGGGGAGGAAATATGGTATAATGGAATTCGGCAAGTCCGCGACAAACAAAAAAGCACGAGACCCTTCTCGTGCACATTTGCCCAACAGACCCTATGTTTTCAGTGGCGTTTTACCCGTAAATAAAAGTGGCAGGGGAGACAGGAATCGAACCCGCAGCCCTCGGTTTTGGAGACCGATGCTCTACCAATTGAGCTACTCCCCTGCGACAGTTATTATGTTAGCACAGAGAGCGGGGTCTGGTCAAGAGGTTGGGCAGGAATTCCCGCGTGCCTGTCTAAGTAGTTAGCGGTTAAGAAGAAAAAGGGAGTGGGATGTTTGGCAAAGACGATTTTAGGCAAAGTACCAGTAGGAGTATCCAATCGACACATCCATCTGTCTCAAGAGCACCTCGAGCTGCTTTTCGGACCCGGCTATGAACTGACGGTGCGGAACCCGCTTTCACAGACCGGTCAGTACGCAGCAGAAGAGACGCTGACCATAGAAGGTCCGAAGTCGTCGATTAAGAATGTGCGTATTCTGGGTCCAGTCCGCAAGGAGACGCAGGTGGAGATTTCGCGCACCGATGCGTTTACGCTCGGTCTGAAGCCGCCCGTTCGGGATTCTGGGCATCTCCAGGATTCCCCTGGCCTCAAACTGATCGGCCCCAAGGCCACGCTGGAGCTAGACAAGGGCGTGATCATTGCACAGCGCCACATCCATATGAACGAGGCCGACGCTGAGGCATTTGGTGTAAAAGACAAGGATATCGTGTCCGTGCGCGTGGGAGGCGAGCGCGGTTTGATTTTTGATAACGTCCTTGTGAGAGTGCGCAGCGACTTTGTTCTGGAAATGCACATCGACACTGATGAAGCCAACGCTGCCATGCTGGGCAACGGCCAGATGGTAGAGGTCTTGCGCGACTAGATAAGAGAGGTGGTAGACATGGATCTGCAGAAGATCGCGAACGTCATTCGCGGGTTAGCGGCGGACGGAGTGCAAAAGGCAAACTCAGGGCACCCTGGAGCGCCCTTGGGTTTGGCCGATGTCGGTGCAGTCGTCTTTTTTGATGTCCTCAAACACAATCCAGCGAACTCGAAGTGGCCGAACCGTGACCGTTTCATCCTTTCCGGAGGTCACGGCTCCATGCTCCTCTACTCGCTGCTGCATCTTTCGGGCTATCAGGTGTCCCTGGATGATCTGAAGAATTTCCGGCAGCTGGGTTCCAACACACCGGGCCATCCCGAGTACGGTGACACTGACGGTGTGGAAACCACCACCGGCCCCTTAGGCCAGGGCATTGCCAACGCTGTTGGGATGGCCATTGGCGAAAGGATGGCGGCCGCCCGGTTCAACCGTCCTGGGTACGAGGTCGTGGATCACTATACATACGTCTTTGCAGGCGATGGCGATCTGATGGAGGGTGTCAGCTCCGAAGCGTCGTCGCTGGCAGGCCATCTGAAGCTTGGCAAACTGATCCTGATCTACGATTCCAACAACATCACCATCGAAGGATCTACCGAGCTTGCTTTCACCGAGTCAGTTAAGGACCGCTATCGGGCCTACGGCTGGCAGGTTCTTGAGGTAGATGGTCACAGCATCCCCGAGCTGCAGAAAGCGCTGGCAGAGGCCCGGGCGAACAAAGAGCAGCCGACCATGATCATCGCCCACACCCAGATTGCCAAAGGTGCACCCACCAAGGCAGGTTCAGCAGAGACCCACGGGTCTCCCCTCGGTGCTGAGGAGATAGCCGGGCTGAAGCGGGCACTGGGGCTCCCCGAGGACCAGGACTTCTTTGTTCCCGCTGATCTTCAGGATCTGCCGCAGAAGATGAGGCAGAAGGGTCAGCAGTTCGAGGCAGAATGGAACGAGCTCTTCCAGAACTGGGCCAAGGAGTATCCCCAGTTGGCTGAGCAGTGGAACTCCTGGCTGAGCGGTAGTCTGCCAGATCTGAGCGAAATCCTCACCATGTTCGGTCCCGAGACCAACACTGCCACCCGCGCGGCAAGCGGTCAGGTGCTGAATGCCATTGCCCAGAAGGTACCCAACTTGGTGGGCGGCTCTGCAGACTTGGCGCCTTCCAACAACTCCTGGCTGAAGGGTGAAGGAAGGGTCCATTCTGGCGATTTCAGCGGACGCAACTTCAACTTCGGAGTGCGGGAGCACGGCATGGCAGCCGTTCTAAACGGGTTAGCACTCTACGGCCATTTCCGGGTCTTTGGCGCTACCTTCCTCGTCTTCTCCGATTACATGCGGCCGAGCATGCGCCTGGCTGCGCTGATGAAGCTGCCTGTTGTGTACATCCTGACCCACGACTCGGTCTATGTTGGCGAAGATGGGCCGACGCATCAGCCTATCGAGACCACTGAATCGCTGCGGCTGATCCCCAACCTAGCCGTCTTCCGGCCGGCAGATGCCGAAGAAACGGCCTGGAGCTGGGTAGAAGCTATGAAGCGCAAGGACGGGCCCAGTGCGCTGGTCCTCACCAGGCAGAACCTGCCGCTGTTGGCGAAACCAGAGGGTTGGGATTTCACCAAGGGTGGTTATGTCATCCGTCAGGAGAAAGAGGAACTGGCTATCGTGCTTGTTGCCGCCGGCAGCGAGGTGAGCCTGGCCATCCAAGCCGCCGAGAAGGTGGAAAAACCCGGCCTGGGCGTGCGCGTCGTGTCTGTGCCCAACCGGGAACTCTTCCTCAGCCAGGATGAAGCGTATAGGCGCAAGGTTGTGCCCGAAGATGTGCCAACGCTGGCCGTTGAGCTTGGTGTGCCGACGGGCTGGTACTCCATCAACCCGAAGGGCAAGGTTGATGTCTATGGCCTGAACCGCTTTGGCGCCAGCGGCCCTGGGAAAAAGGTTGCTGAGAAGCTCGGCTTCAGTGCCGATGCGCTTGCCGAGTACATCAAGAACATCGTGAAGTAGGCAGACGGACAAAAGGCGAAGGAGGCTGTTGTGCGCAGTAAGATCCCCAACAAGGCCTATATCTCTGACGTCACAACTGAAGGGTCTATCCTCAATCTCCGAACCATGCGGCCCAATATCAGTCTGTCCGTGGTATATTGCTTCCGATGTTAATATGACGCAGCGAAGCCCTGCCAAGCGGCAGGGCTTTTTTGGCGGCTCCTTCTCGATTTCGTTTAGAACTGTCTCGGTTGATACATTCCCCCGGAACCATAGGGAGTGGACTGCTGCTGGGGAAACTGGCTCTCATACCCCTGGAATTTCTGGTATTCTTTCGCCACCTGGGTGGGCTGTTCGGGTTGGATGGTGTACCAGCCCTTTTCAAACATGAGGTTGAACAGGTCTCGAGTCGCCTGATGGGTTTCGTTGAGGATGTTCATGATGTCATTGTGCAGCGATTGATGGCTGGCCTCACGAGCCATCACGTTGAAACCGTCGGTGAGCCACTTCTCCGTGGCAAGCATATCGTTGAGACAGTCGCGATCGTTGAACTGGGCATCCTGGGATACCTGCGTGCTCGGATTCTTGATTGTGGGGTTACTGGAGCCCGCAAAGCGCTGCTGATAGCTGCCGAATGGCCGGTTTTGGCTGTTCATGCTCTCCCTCCTTATTGTCTGAACCCTTGATAGCCGAAGTGCTCGTGGTCATGTTCCGTTGTGTTCAGCTGGTTGAGCAGAACGTCATAGTGCGTCTGATGCAGCTGGCTGATCTGCTCAAGCTGCTGCTTGATCTGCTGATCTGAACACTGACTGGCCATGAAGTGCGCCTTTTTGGCCGCCAAGAGCTCCCAGGACAGCGCGTCTGTGAGGTAAGCACAGTCTTTGGTGGACAGCACTCTGGGAGGCTGGTTCATGCGATACTGCTGTGAATACCGTTCGCGATACATCATAGACCCCCTTTTGTATCTATCAACAGTAGATTGCCCTTCTCCTAGAAAAACAACCCATAAAATCACCAGCGAGGGGGAGGAAATTCCTAGGAGGGGGCGAATGAATACTAAGTGTCCAACTTATTATTAAAGCCTGCTGAGTTGGCAATGCTAGACAAGAGGAGGTCGTTTTTTTGAGTGAGTTGATTGCGAACCGGAAGCACCGTCAAGAGCTGCTCAAGGGAATCATCCGGGACATCCATGCCGGAGCAGATGTTGAGGAGGTTAAGGATCGTTTTGCCGATCTGCTGAGCCAGGTTGGCCCTGGCGAGATCGGCGAGATCGAGCAGGCCTTGATCAACGAGGGGTTGCCGGTAGAGGAGATTCAGAGACTCTGTGATGTCCATGTGGCCGTCTTCCGAGAATCGCTGGACAAGAAGCTGGAAGCGGCGGTTGCGCCCGAACCGGCTGCTGATCCTCTGCACGATCTAAAGGAGTCCAACCGCCGGATCAGCGCCTTGGTGGATGAAATCCGCAGCGTCGTCGAGAAGATTCCGGCTTCTGCTGATAGCGGAGAACTTCAGGCCCAGGTTGAGCTGTGGGCTGGCAAGCATCAGGAGCTTCTGGCGGTCGACAAACACTACTCCAAAAAGGAGAATATCCTCTTTCCATACTTGGAGCGCTACGGAATCAGTGGGCCGCCTACAGTGATGTGGGGTAAGCATGACGAGATCCGGGCTGCTCTGAAAGAAGTAAGCCAGGTGATCGAAAGGGCCAGGGAGGGAGCCGCGGCTCCTCAGCTGGCTGCGGAAATTGCGAACATAGTGCTGCCAACCTTGAATGATGTGGCAGAGATGGCCTACAAGGAAGAGAACATCCTGTTCCCGCTCTGCATGGAAACCTTCACCCAGGACGAGTGGCGGGAAATCGCTGCCGGGTTCAGGGATCCTCTGGCCGAAGTCTATTCGAGCAGAGAGGAGTCAAGCGGACGGAAGAGCGGTCCGCAGGACGCAATCGAACTGGACGTGGGAGTGTTGACGCCTGAGCAGATCAACCTCGTTTTCGGCCACCTGCCCGTGGATGTGACTTTCGTGGATGAGAAGGACGAAGTGGCCTTTTTCTCCCTTGGCCCCGAACGTATTTTCGAACGCCCCCGGGCAGCCATCGGCCGCAAGGTACAGTTCTGCCATCCGCCTTCCAGCATGGGGGTTGTGGAGCAGATCCTAAAGGACTTCAAGAGCGGACGCAGAGATGTGGCTGAGTTCTGGCTGAACATCAAGGATATGCTTGTCCACATCCGCTACTTCGCTGTACGTGACAGCGAAGGACGCTACCGCGGCGTTCTGGAAGTGACCCAGAACATCACCGAGATCCAGAAACTGACAGGAGAAAAGCGCATCTACGACTACGAAAGCTAGACTCCTGCGCCCCAAGACCCTCCAAGTCCATCTCAACGGATCCTTGGAGGGATTTTCCTTCCCGAGGAGAAATCAAAAGCAGAGTAGCTCAGGAAGGGTTGATCGAAATTTCGGACAAATTGGTCTTTTTGGATGTGGAAACAACGGGTCTGTACTGGGACCGGGGAGACCGCGTCATCGAGGTCTTCATGCTCGCGCTGAGCAAGAACGGCGAAGTCGCTGAGTATGAGACGCTGATCAATCCCCAGAGGCGGCTTTCGAAGGAGATAACTGCGATCACGGGCCTGACCGATGCGGACCTAAAGAACGCTCCGGTCGAGGCGGACGTGGCTCCAGCCATCAGGGAGTTCATCGGGATGGGCACGCCTGTTGCGCACAATCTCCCATTTGACCTGGGATTTCTCAATGCCATGTTCCGCCGCAACAACCTGCTGGAGGTAGGTGCGGCTGGCATCGACACCTTGGCGATCAGCCGGGAGCTCTTTCCCCGCCTGGCCATCTACCCTGACGGTGGGGGCAGCCACAGACTCAAGAACCTGATGTACCACTTCGGCCTCGCGGACGCTTACGCCAATGCTCATCGCGCCCGGGAGGATGTCATGCTCCTTGTGGAAGTGTTCCGCCGGCTCCAGGACTTCGCCGCTGGGCGCAGCCCTGTCGTTTACCCAGATGCCTTGATTTACGGATGCCCCACCTGCGGTTCAGCCATGTATGTCACTGCCGAAAATGGTCGCAGAGTACTGACCTGCAAGAACCAACCAGCATGCCAGGTGAAGCTCGTTGTCTAGGGGTTGACATATACCCCATGGGGGTATATACTGGAAACGAATATAAGATAGAGGCGAGGAGGATCATATATGCCGAAGGCCGTAACAGATCAGGATTTCCAGAGCGCGATTCTGGATCGCAAGGGTGTTTCTCTTGTGGACTTCTGGGCGACCTGGTGCGGGCCGTGCCGGATGTTGGCTCCGATAGTTGAGGAGCTTGCCAGCGATTACGAAGGCAAGGCCCAGATCGCCAAACTCGATGTAGACGCCAACCCGTACACGGCGCGCCAGTACGGAGTGATGAGCATTCCCACCTTGATCATCTTCAAGGACGGTCAAGAGGTCGATCGCCTGGTGGGATACATGCCCAAGGCCGAGATCGCTGCCGTACTTGATAAGTGGATCGCTTGACAAAAGCCAGAGGTTCGAGTAAGATATAAGAGGTGACGCGGGGTGGAGCAGTCTGGTAGCTCGTCGGGCTCATAACCCGAAGGTTGTCGGTTCAAATCCGGCCCCCGCAACCAAATTTTGGAAGCGTTTGGCCAGTTCGCCCGTGAGGTCTGAACTGGCTTTTCTGTTGCCGGACGCCAGCGGGCGGCCCGGGCATTGGAAGCAAGCGTCTTGGGGGTTGAAAACATGCCGTTACCGGTGATAGCAGCCGTTATCCGGAGGGGCGATGACGTCTTGCTCTGCCAGCGCAGGGAAGGAGCGCTGGCAGGCAAGTGGGAGTTCCCAGGCGGCAAGCTGGAAGACGGAGAAACACCTGAACAGTGCCTGAAAAGAGAAATCGAGGAAGAACTCGCCATAGATATCGAGGTGGGGCACATCTACCAGGCAGTCCATGCCCATTACGATCATGGGGACTTCCTAATCATTGCCTACCTCGCTGAACACGTTGGTGGAGAGATCAGTCTCAGGGTTCACTCAGCCTGCGCCTGGGTCAACGTCGCGGACCTTGATAGGTACGATCTGGCCGATGCCAACGTACCCATCGCTCGGAGTCTAAAAGAAGAGAGCGAGTCCGCCCGGTCCGGCGTGGGTTCCAACCGTAGGACCGATTAGGCCTTCCACGATCTCCCGCGGCCTGAGCTCACTCTCAACGAGAGACTTCAGGTCGGGGGCAGACTCCGCTCCGTAACTGTGGACAACCGCCACCCGCCTCTGCGTGAAGTCAATGGGGTGGGACTGCGCCTTGGCAACCAACGTTTCCAGGGCCTTTTTCATGGAACGGACCTTTTCATCCACTTCTACGGTTCCTTCCGGAGTGATGCGCAGGATGGGTTTGATCTTAAGCATGGAACCCACCAATCCCTGTGTTTTGGTTAGCCGCCCGCCTTTGACCAAGTGGGTGAGGGAGTCGATGGTGAAATAGGCGCCAGAACTGGCCCGGTCCTGCTCCAGCTGCTGAAGCACTTCTTCGAGGCTGCAGCCCTGGCCGAGCAGTTCTCCGGCCCTTATGACGAGCAGGGACTCGCCGGCGGACGCAGACTTGGAGTCGAAGATGTGGATGCGGTCTGTCCCCAGCAGCTCCTTGGCCAGGTTAGCGCTCTGGATGGTGCCGCTCAACTGGGCTGAAATGCCGATGTACAGTATTGTCCAACCGTCCTTAACGTAAGGCCCGAAGGCGTCAAGGAAATCCTGGGGAGCCGCTTGGTTTGTGGCCGGGAGTTCTCTGCTTTCGGCCATCTTCTTCCAAAAGTCCACCAAAGAGAGGTCTACTCCATCTTTGAACTCCTCGTCGCCGAAGATGACAGAAAGGGGAACAACGCCAACGTCGAAGCGCTGGCGGTAGGTTTCTGGCAGATCCGATGCACTGTCGGTAAAGAGCTTGATTTTTCGGTTCATGCGCTTCGTCCTTTCTTCCGAGTCTAGCCTACCGAATTCTCTTTTGGATTTCGGTTCCCTTCGCACCAGAGTTATTACCTGGTGCTAAAAAGGCACTGTCGCCTCAAGATCTTGACTTCAGTGGGCGTCTCTGGTTATAATGATTCTAAAGCACAGACAGGGAAGGGGAAGAGTACCTTCGTCCCTCTGGTCCAGAGAGTCGGTGGCTGGTGGAAACCGATCCAGATACGAAGCGAATGGGCCCTGGAGTCGCTGAGCCGAACTGGTCAGTAGGCTCAGCCGGTTGTCCCCCGTTATGGGAAAGAGCGGATCGCACGTGCGATCAAGTAGGGTGGTACCGCGGTAGTTCATCGTCCCTTTGATGAGGGGCGTTTTTTTGTGCCCAGAGAAGGCATTTCGGATCCATCACAAGCTGGAAGTGGAAAGGATGAGCTCAGTCAATGACGGTTGAACAAGTCGATTACGGTACATTTGAGGCGTCGCTGGAGAGAAGCAGGAAGCTCGAGGAGGATCTGAAGGAGAATCCAGGGAAATATCGGATCCTCACCGGCGACCGTCCGACGGGGCGCCTGCACGTGGGGCACTATTTCGGATCGCTGCAGAACAGGGTGCGCCTGAACAGGATGGGTGTGCCGACCTTTATCGTCATCGCAGATTACCAGGTGCTCACCGATCGAGAGACCTTTGAGGCGATCAGCGAGAACGTCCACCAGCTGACCATCGACTATCTGGCTGCCGGGCTGGACCCCAGCAATGGTCATACCTTCATTTTTCCCCACAGCCATGTGCCTGAACTGAACCAACTGCTTCTGCCGTTTTTGACCCTGGTAACCATGGCCGAACTGGACCGCAACCCAACGGTCAAGGAAGAGATTGCCGCTGCCGGCCTGAAAAACATCAACGCCTGCATGTACACCTACCCAGTCCATCAAGCGGCGGACATCCTCTTCTGCAAGGCTAACGTGGTGCCGGTAGGGAAGGATCAGCTGCCGCATCTGGAGCTCACCCGAACAATTGCTCGCCGTTTCAACAACCGCTATGCCAAGGACCGGCCGGTATTCCCGGAGCCGCAGGCACTCCTCAGCGAAGCTCCGCTGATCCTGGGCCTAGACGGGGCTCAGAAAATGAGCAAGAGCAGGAACAACGCGATCATGCTCAGTGCCAGCGAAGACGAGACGGCGCAGCTCATCAAGAAGGCTAAGACTGACTCCGAACGGGTGATCACCTATGATCCAAAGAACCGACCGGAGGTTGCCAACCTGCTGCTTTTGACATCGCTAACCTCAGGCCGTGCTCCAGAGGAGATCGCCACCGAAATCGGCGACGGCGGTGCAGGCAGGCTCAAGAAGCTTTTAACAGAGTCTCTCAACGAGTATCTGCGCCCGCTGCGAGCCAGACGTCGAGAACTGGAGGCAGACCCAGGGTACATCCGGCAGATTCTGCGCGAGGGGATCGAAGCGGCACGGGCAGAAGCCATCAAGACACTGGAAGAAGTACGCGAGGTCATGAATATGGGGCTCTAGCGCCTTGGAGATCTGCCAGGGGGCTGTCTTTACCAAGACTCTTACACGAGACGGGGGACCAGGGTTCGTTCCTCCGTCTTGTTTTGTCGACTACGTAGTTTACATAATATCCCTTATGCGAAGTTGGAAAATGAAGGTCGGGGGGAGGCCTTCGCAGCCTGCTGTTGCGTATCCAGATCTAAGTCTTGGCAGACAAGAACGGCGCCTTGGTTGGCCCCGTCTGAGTTCATTCCGTACATTGATATGGTGGTTGTGCATTGTGGCGTCTTCGGACGTCTCCTGGGATACTTGGTTTATCAGTCCGCTCGATGGACTTTGTGACTTGAGTTATCTCTAGCTACCTTTGTGCCATGTGCTGCGCTTCTGCAGGCCGCTTGACCTCCAGGGTCAGCGTCTGGCCCGGATAGATCTGCGCCGATGGCAGCTGGTTGAGCTCACGGATCTTGGCAACAGCATCCCGCGGATCATGATCGGGCATCTGCTGCTGAGCGATCACCCAGAGCGTGTCTCCGGGTTTCACTACAACCTCTGTATATACGCGTTCCGTACCGGCTTCCCTTAGGGCGCCATCGGTCCAGAGCAGCTTGACGGCAACAGCCGCAGCGCTGACCAGAAACACAGCCAGAAGCGCAAATGCTGAAAGAGTGACTACGGCGTTGGCGACCTTTCTCATGATCCCGACCTCCTGCGAACGTGTGTTCTCTGCCTTCAGTGTATAGGAGAACATATGTTTTGTCAACCGCTTTTTCAGAACAATTGTTTGACCATTCCCTAAGCGGATGCTATAATGAACTCAGCGAAGACGGAAACAAGCCTTAGGGGGTCGTGTTATGCCCAAGCTTTCAGATAGGCAGCGCAGGATTCTGGATTACATCAAGAGCGAAGTGACCGCTAAGGGATACCCTCCCTCAGTCCGGGAAATCGGCAATGCTGTCGGTCTGAGGAGCAGTTCCACTGTGCACGGCCACCTCACCAAGCTTGAGGAGCTTGGGTATATCCGGCGGGACCTCTCAAAACCCAGGGCCATAGAGCTTCTCGATGAGTCAGTTCCATCCCGGACGCGACTTATTGATGTGCCCCTTGTCGGCAAGGTCACAGCAGGTACACCCATTTTGGCTGTGGAAAACATAGAGGATTACTACCCGATCCCGAAGGATCTCGTGGACTATGAGGATGTGTTCATGCTGCGGGTCAAGGGCGACAGCATGATCGAGGCCGGTATCCTCGACGGCGACTTCGTCCTCGTGGCCCGGCAGGAAACGGCACTGAATGGGGAGATCGTGGTGGCCTTAATCGACGGTGAGGAAGCGACCGTGAAGCGCTTTTTCCACGAAGGAACCCATATCCGGCTGCAGCCTGAGAACTCAACAATGGAGCCTCTGCTTGTAGATGATGTGCGGATTCTGGGCAAGGTGATCGGGGTTTATCGGAGGATTCACTAGGAAGAGGCTTGTAGAACTAGAGACAAGACGAGCGGTAGGCGTCACCCACCGCTCGTTTCTTTTTCAACCTTGATTGTACTCATCGCAGGTGATCAGCCTGCCGTTTGTCACTTTGTGGTCAACCACATCGTATTTGAAATCAAACTCGACTGAAGCCTCAATGCGCTGATAGCACTTCTTGCCTACTACGGTTTTTCTGACGAAGTACATGCCGGGACCCTGTTCCGTATCAGGCCCTTCCCGCCGCTGCAGTTCGCTTGTGGTGCGCAGCCGCACCGGGATCTTCTCGCCGCACTTGGCGCACTGAACGTAGATCCACAGAGCGTGCTTGCCGTCCCGCTGGACATATCCTCCTTTGCCCTTCGGCTGCGCTTTGCCCAGCCCCATCAGTTTGGAAAGAAAGCCCATAGTCCTCCGCCTCCAAAGCATTGATGCTACACATTTACTTTGGCAGCGAGCGGGCTTTCTCCTGCAGTAAACAGAAAAAAGGCTTCAAGCGCCTCCTTCAACCCTTCATCTTCCGTTCTGGAAATAAACAGAGGTAAACCTGAGTATCTCTCTACTGCCAGGAGATACGTCTGGTTTACCCCACGCTCCACAACCGTTCTTTCCAACCAGCGGTAGGTGCTGCAGCGGGCCAGTGCATGTGTCCGCCAGTACTCGGGATCATCTTGGTACTGGCAGAACACTAAGTCCTGCTTGGCGAGGCACCGATAGCGTTTCAGAGCTCTCAGAACATCAGCCTGAGCCAAAGCTGCGATCACGCCCTGATCCCCCTTCAATCTTCGTTTGCCTTCTGCTCCGAACCAACCGGGATGTAAATGTACTGAATGTGGCCGTCAATCACAATTTCGTAGAAATCGCACAGCTGCTCGTCCTTCACCAGTGAACCGATGTAGCGGGCCCGACTCCGAAGATCAAACGGTTCGCTCTGCATGGCCGGCTCCCTCCTTCCGCCGCCTTTTCCCGTTTATCTTATTATCGCTCCCCCTACTTGGCTTTATGCAAAAAAAGGGTGCCCCTCGCGGGCACCCTTGGAACGGCAAATGTGGGTTTTTCCTCAGCCAAGACTGCGCAGGCGTTCCAGTGCACGGTAGTCCGTCAAGTCGAACTGCAGCGGCGTGATGGAAACGTATCCTTGATCTACCGCTGCTACGTCAATCTCGAGTTCATTTGACTCCAACGTACCCGGGATACCACCGAGCCAGTAATAGTCGCTTCCCCACGGATCCTGCCGCCGTTGGACCATCCCGTCATAGCGGCGCACCCCCAGCCTGGTGTAACGCACTCCTTTTATCCTTTCCCTTGGTAGGGCAGGAATGTTGATGTTGAGCACACCGGAAGCTGGGATCAGCTCAGGACGGAGGAGGAAACCTGGTTCCTCAAAGAGCAGCTCTCTGGCCACCTGAGTGGCTGTGGGCAGGAAAGAAGATGACCCAGCAAGGGAAAGGGCGATGCTGCGAACTCCGTTCAGCACACCTTCCACTGCAGCTGCAACTGTCCCGGAGTAGAGCACATCTGTTCCCAGGTTTGCTCCGTGGTTGATCCCGGAAAGCACGAAATCTGGCTCCAGATCCAGCCCCCTCATGGCCATGATCACGCAGTCAACCGGCGTCCCCGTTACTGTAAAGCCCTGTTCCACGCTTCGGAGGCGCAGGGGCTGGTCAATGGTGATGGCGTGGCTCATACCGCTGCGCTGCTGCTGTGGGGCGATCACTGTGATCTCTCCCCTGCCCTGCACTGCTTCCTTCAGGGCAGCCAATCCAGGGGCAGTTATCCCGTCGTCGTTCACCAGAAGGATCTTCAAACCGCATCACCGTCCAGCTTCTTCATTTGTAGCTTGCTCTTTTCACACCTGGTGTGGACACGAGTTCTTCGATTATGCTCACCCTGCTGAACTTGGGCGAAATGTCTACCTGGAGGTCGAGCTTCGCCTCTCCGAGATCGTCTCCCGTCAGCTCCACGTTCTTGACGTCAACATCGTATTTCGCCAGAACAGCGAAGACGCGGGCCAATTGGCCGGGTGTGTCGTGGATGACCATCGTCAACGCCTCGTGTTTGGTAGTGATGTACCGCCACTCCAGTTGGTTCAAGGCTACAAGGGTGAGAACCACCAGGACGGTTCCAAGGATTGCAGGGAAATAAAGTCCGGACCCTACGGTGAGTCCGATGCCTGCTGTAGTCCACAGGCTCGCGGCTGTGGTCAGACCGCGGATGGTGGCACCCTCACGCATGATGGTGCCTGCACCAAGAAAGCCGATGCCGCTCACTACCTGGGCCGCGATGCGGCCTGGGTCGCTTCGGCCAGCTTGAAAGGCGTAGGCCGAAACGATCATGATCAGGGCTGACCCCATGCTCACCAGAATATGGGTTCTGAACCCCGCTGGACGCCCATGGCTTTCCCGCTCAAGGCCTACTAGTCCTCCTAAGATCAGTGCCAACACTAGTCTTGCAGCTATTTCAACGTTTGTAATCTCCATGCCTTTCACCTCCCTTGGCAAGTTGCCGCCGCATTAGGCGTCAAGCTCAAAACCCATTTCCCTGAGAACGAAGCGCAGGGCGATCTCCACGTGCTGCCTGGACATGCCTCCCTGCAGGTAGCCGATATAAGGCGGACGCAGGGGCGCATCTGCGCTGAGCTCGATGGACGAACCCTGGATGAAGGTCCCCCCTGCCATCACCACTTCATCAACATAGCCCGGCATAGGGCTGGGTACCGGCGTGTAGTGCGCATCAACGGGCGCAGCCTTTTGAACACCGCGGCAGAAGCTGAGCAGTTCCTCCTCAGAGCCGAACTTGATAGCTTGTACAATGTCTGTACGCGGCTCCTCGGGCAGCGGCGAGACTTCATAGCCCAAGGTTCTGAACACCTCAGCCGCTAGCACAGCTCCGTAGATCGCTTCACCTACAACATGTGGCGCCAGGAACAGCCCATGCAGCAGAGACCTGGTCAACCCAAAGGTTGAGCCGAGCTTCCCGCCCAGACTGGGCGCGGTGAGAACCTCAGCACAGAGGTTCACCAGATCGCGGCGTCCAGCAATGTATCCCCCGCTCACTGCGAGGGTTCCCCCGGGGTTCTTGATCAGGGATCCGGCGATCAAGTCGGCCCCTGCTTCCAGGGGCTCGAGCAGTTCCACGAATTCGCCGTAGCAGTTGTCCACGAAGATGATGCACGAGGGATTGGCTGAACGCACCGCTTTGATGCCTTCGGCCAGATGGGCGATGGACAGTGAGCGCCGCCAGCTGTACCCGCGGGAGCGCTGGAATATGGCCATCTTGGTGGACGAAGTCACCTGCTGTGATATGGCAGCCAGATCCAGCGAACCTTCCCGAGTAAGCGGCACTTCTTTGTAGATGATTCCTCTCTTGATCAGGCTTCGCGGCGAAGCGCCCCTGGTTCCGATCACCGCCTGCAGAGTGTCGTACGGCGGCCCGCTGACCGAAACCAGCTCATCCCCCGGTTCAAGGATGGACAGGCAGAGAGAAATGGCATGAGTGCCTGAAACTATCTGGGGCCGGCAGAGGGCTGCTTCTGCCCTGAACACCTGCCGGTACACTTCTTCAAGGGCTTCACGCCCCTGATCGGAGTACGCGTAACCCGTGGACTCGCCGAAACTGTGGCTGGCCACTCTGGCGGCGTGGAAGGCTTTTAGAACCTTTTCCTGGTTGGCCAAAACCACGCTTTCCATCGGCCCATAATACTCAGATGCTTTTGCTTTGGCCTGCTCAATTATCCCCACTGGACACCTCTGAACGCACGGCAGCCCCGAAGCTGCCCTTGATTTGGACCCGTTTCCCCGGGAGTTTTTCCAGGATGCTTTCTTTGATCGGCTTCTCCGCGTAGATGTGCAGGCGGTAGGCGCCGCTTGGCGTCTGGAACATTTCCAGTTCCCCTGTGACCCCGTACTTGTGCCACAGCTTGTCGGCCACAGCCTTCATTTCTTCTTCTGTCTCGAACTCTAGAGCGAGGGAGTTCATGTAGTCTACCTCCTCAGGGATATCATGAAGTGTTCTTGATGCTCCCAGCAAATCCTGCTTTCAGGCGTCGTTTCCAGGGAAATCGACTGGGTAAATCACGGTAAGCTCTCCTTTGGTCAGCTCCCTTTTGCCGACCAGGCGCACCGCCTGACGGCGGATCACCTGTTCCACCAGGTTGCGCACGGCCCGGGCATTTCCAAAGGTGGCGGGATCGCCCTGGCGCAGGCGCCTGATCTGGCGGATCAGCTCCTGCTGTGCCCTTGCGGTCAAGCTGTACTCCCTTTTCTCCAGCATCCCCAGGGCGATCTTGTAGAGCTCAATGTCTGTGTAGTCCGGAAACTCGATGGTGATGGGAAACCGGGAACGCAGGCCCGGGTTGGCCTCCAAGAAGCGGTTCATCGGCTCAGGATACCCCGCCAGTATCACCACAAAGCGGTCTCGCTGGTCTTCCATGGCCTTTACCAGGGTATCGATGGCCTCTTTGCCGAAATCCCGCTCTCCCCCGCGGGCGAGGGAGTAAGCTTCGTCCACAAAGAGCAGACCTCCCTGGGCCTGCTTGATCACTTCCCTGGTTTTCTGTGCGGTCTGTCCGATGTACTCGGCAACCAAGTCTGCCCGTTCTACTTCCACAGTGTGGCCCTTCTGCAGGATGCCCATTTCCCTGAGCATCTGGCTGAAAAGGCGGGCTACGGTGGTCTTCCCTGTTCCGGGATTTCCTATGAAGATGGTATGTAGAACCATGGGCTCACAGGTGAGCTGCAGAGTCTGGCGGTACTTCTGGATGAGTGCGAACGCTTGGACTTCCCGGATAACGCGCTTTACGGATTGAAGGCCCACCAGAGAATCCAGCTCTTGCTGCAGCTGCTGAAGGCGCTCCCGTTGATGGGCCTCCAGTCCCTGGAAAACGGATGCGTTGGACACAGAAAGCTACACCCCCTTACCCCTCATCTATACGCCGTGATGGGGCGGAAGGTGTCTTTGATCAGGGTGTGTTGGCTGCACTGCCGTTCCAGAGATCCATGATGGCTTGACGCACCTGGTCTTCGCTGAGGGTGGAGCGGTTGAACCAGTGGATGCGCGCATTGCGCCTGAACCAGGAGAGCTGGCGCTTGGCATAGCGGCGGGTGTCGCGTTTGAGGAGTTCCACGGCGCTTTCCAGGGAGAGTTCGCCCCGCAGGTAGCTGGCGATTTCCTTGTAGCCCAAGGCCTGAAGTGCGGTGGGCTGTTCGGGGTACCTGCTGAGAAGTGAGGACACCTCAGCAATCAAACCCTGTTCGAGCATGAGATCCACGCGCTCGTTGATGCGCTGGTAGAGCTCCTGCCGGTCTCTGGTCAAACCTACATAGAGAGGTCGATATCGGCGCTGGTGCTGTTCCCGCTTCTGCTGCAGGGTGCTGATGGCTTCCCCCGTCCGCCTGTATACCTCCAGGGCACGGATGATCCGCCGCAGATCGTTGGGATGAAGCCGGGAAGCACTGAGTGGGTCGACCTCCTCGAGCTCCCTGTGCAGGCTGAGTGGATCCTGCACCGCTTGTTCTTCGAGCTCACGTCGGATCTGCGGGTCCGCAGGGGCATCAGGGAACAGAAAGCCGTCAAGGAGAGCGTCAATGTACAGGCCAGTCCCGCCTGTGAGCAGAGGAACCACCTGCCTGGCTTTCAGGTCGCAGAGCACTGCTTCTGCCATGTCGACATAGTCGGCCACGTTGAAACTCTCATCGGGGTCAACCACGTCGAGAAGATGGTGCGGAACCCTCCTCCTCTGCTCAGGACTCGGTTTAGCTGTACCGATGTCCATCCCCCTGTAGACCTGCATGGAATCAGCTGAGATGATCTCGGCCTGCAGCTCTTCCGCAAGGGCAAGGCTGAGCTCTGTCTTCCCCACGGCGGTGGGCCCAATGAGCACCAGGATTCTCTGCCGTTCCAACTGATCCCTCCTAAGCTCTTCCGAACCGCCTGAGCAGTTCGTCGGTTTCAAGGCGCACCAATATCGGCCGCCCATGGGGGCACGTAAAGGGGTTCTCTGTCGCGGCCAGGTTGTCGAGGAGAGCACGCATTTCCTGCTCGGCAAGGTACTGCCCTGCCTTGATAGCCCCCTTGCATGCCAGTGTGATCAGGGCTTGATCTCTGCTCTCTGTGGTCTTCTGTGCATTTTGGGCAATCTCAAGGATCTCTTCCTTCCAGCTGCCGCCGCTGTGGGCCAGAAAACTGGGCACAGCCCGCAGGACGAAGCTGCTGCCGCCAAAGGGTTCGAGTTCGACGCCGAATTCGGCCAAGAGGTCCAGCGAACCGGCGACAAGTACGGCTTCTGCAGGCGTGAACTCCACAATCACCGGGAGTATCTCCTGGACTTTGATGGACGAGTTCTGCCATTCGGCCCGGAACTGCTCCACCAAGATCCTCTCATGTACGATGTGCTGGTCTAGGATCCACAGTCCCCGGGGAGTCTCCAGGAGGATATAGCTCTGGTGAAGCTGCCCGATGATCCGCCCGCTGCGCAGAAGCTGGCGCATCTCCCCAGAGTCATCTGATAACTCCCGGTCTCCGCTCTTCGGAGACATCTGGACCTGGACTCTCGCTTCCTGTGTTCTGCTCCTAACTTCCTCGGCGACCGCAATTTCAGGAGCTGCACCCGCAGCATACTGCGCAGGTCTTGTCCGGGGTTTGTGCTCACGCAGAACCTTGTCCATGAACTCCCAGGTTTCCGGCTGCCAGCGCAGCATCGTCTGCACCGCTGGTCTAACCGTTTTCGGTTCAGGCGAGCGGCTCGCTGGACGGGCCAGCTCGGGAGCAAGGTTCTTCGCCGTCAGCCCAGAGCGCACTGCCTGCCAGGTATCGTTGAAAATCGCCTGTTCATCGGCGAAGCGCACCTCCAGCTTGGCTGGGTGCACGTTGCAGTCTACAAGCTCGGAACGGATCTCCAGAACCAGAACCGCCCAGGGGAAACTGCGCTGCGGCAGGAGGCCAGCGTAAGCCTTTTCCAGGGCGGAACGCAGGGTATTGTTTTCGATCAGGCGTCCATTGACGATAAACACCTGTCCGCTGCGGTTGCCCTTGGCCATCTGAGGCGACCCCAGATAGCCCTGGATCTGGCCCCAAGAAGTGCTGGTGGAGAACTTGATCAGCTGGCGCTCGACATTGCTGCCCTCCACCAGGAGGATGCTGTCTAGAAGGCGTCCGCTTCCGTTTGTGGACAGAAGCGGCTTCCCTTCTGCAACAAGGCGGAAGGAGACATGGGGATGGGCCAAGGCCAGGCGGCTGATGAGATCAGCCACGCGCCTTCGCTCCGTTAGGGGCGACTTCAGAAACTTCCGCCTGGCCGGGACATTGTAAAAGAGATCCCGCACCTCTACCGTGGTCCCCGGCGGTGTTCCAACGGGTTCAACGACAAAGTCGGAACCGGAGTTGTAGATCTTGTAGCCTGTCTGCTGCTCTGCCGGCCGACTGTACAGAGAAAGGCGGGAAACGCTGGCGATACTCGGCAGCGCTTCGCCCCTGAAACCGAGGGTGTAGAGGGCAAAGAGATCGTCGACAGCGGCGATCTTGCTGGTTGCATGGGGCTCGAAGGCGATCCGCAGGTCTTCACGGGCAATACCCGCGCCGTTGTCCTGGACGCGGATCAGTTCCAGGCCTCCATTCCTGACCTCGACCGTGATCTGTGTGGCCCCGGCATCGATGGAATTCTCCACGAGCTCCTTGACCACGGATGCAGGCCTTTCGATCACTTCGCCGGCGGCGATCTTCTGCGCAACCTCCGGAGGAAGGATCCTAATCTGCGCCACTGGTTTCACCATCCCTTTGGCGGCGGAGCTTCTGCTGCCAGAAGACCAGCTTCTGCAGGGCTTCCAGCGGGCTGATGCTGTTCAGATCCAGATCAAGAAGTTCCGTCTCCAGTTCACTCGGGCCGCGTTCTTCAACGGCGGCCGTTTCCAGCACTGAAGTGTCGTAGTCCAATGTCTTGAACAGGTCGAGCTGAAGCGGCCCCTGTCCCCTGGTCTCCAACTCCTCGAGCAGCTCCATGGACCGCTTGATCACCGGAATGGGAACACCGGCCATGCGGGCCACGTTGATGCCGTAACTCCGGTCTGTGCTGCCCGGTGAGACCCGGTGCAGGAAGAACACCTCTCCGTCCCGCTCTTCCACTTCCATCCGGTAACTGCGCAGGCGCTTCAGGCCGTTCTCCAACTGCGTAAGTTCATGGAAGTGGGTGGAGAACAGGGTGCGGGCCCGCACCTTGTCGTGGATGTACTCAATGACCGCCTGGGCGATGGCCATGCCATCGAACGTGCTGGTCCCCCGGCCGAGTTCATCGAGGATGATGAGGGAGCGTTTTGAAGCATTGAGCAGAAGCTCGGCCGTTTCCATCATCTCCACCATAAATGTACTCTGACCGGTGCTCAGGTCATCGCTGGCACCGATGCGGGTGAAGATGCGGTCAACGAGTCCGATCTCCCCGTAGTCAGCTGGGATAAAGCTTCCCATCTGGGCCATGATCACGATTAAGGCAACCTGACGCAGGTAGGTGCTCTTCCCCGCCATGTTGGGACCGGTGAGCAGTATGACCTGCTGCTTGTCGTCAAAGCGCACATCGTTCGGAACAAAGTGCCTTTCCACCGCCTCGATGACCGGGTGCCGCCCGCCCCGGATATCCATAGTCAGTTCCCGGGTGAGGCGCGGGCGAACGTAGTTGCGCTCCACGGCTGCCGCCGCCAGGCTCTGGAAAACGTCCAGGTTCGCCAGGATGCTTGCATTCTCCTGGATGGCTGACACGCGGCCCAGTACCTCTTCCCTGATCTCGAGGAAGATCTCGTATTCGAGCTCCTTGATGCGCTCATCAGCGCCCAGGACGAGCGCTTCCTGCTCCTTGAGTTCGGGGGTTATGTAGCGCTCGGCGTTGGCCAGGGTCTGCTTCCGCTGGTAATCTGCTGGCACAAGGTGGGCGTTCGGGTTCGTGACTTCGATATAGTACCCAAAAACGCGGTTGAAGCCTACTTTCAGAGACTTGATGCCTGTGCGTTCCCGTTCAGCAGCTTCCAGGTTCTTGATCCAATCCCGGCCGCTGCTGCGCGCTTGGCGCAGTTTGTCCAGCTCTTCGCTGTAACCGTCTTTGATCAGGCCGCCGTCGCGCAGAGTGATGGGCGGCTCATCCACGATGGCAGTCTCAACCAGCTGAACGAAGTCACTCAGGGGGTCAAGGGCTTGTATTAGTTCAGTCAGAAGCGGAGTGTTCACTCCGGCAAAAAGCTCGGTTACAGCAGGGATTTTGGCCAGGGAGGCGGCTAAGGCTCGCAGGTCGCGAGCATTGCCGCGCCCGGTTACCAGCCTGCTCAGGAGGCGTTCCAGATCATAGACTTCCCGGAGCAGCTCAACCAGTTCAAGGCGGAGGGCCGTTTCCTGCAGAAGGGTCTCAACCGCATCGAGCCGCGCCTCGATCATCTCCAGGTCCAGCAGGGGCTTTTCTAGATAGGCTTTGAGCAGCCTGGCCCCCATGCTGGTTACGGTGCGGTCCAAGATACCAAGGAGCGAATTGGACTTCTTTCCTTCCCGAACCGTCTGGGTCAGTTCCAGGCTGCGGCTGCTGTGGCCATCGATCTGGAGGTACTCTTCCAGCTTGTAGCTCCTAACTGTTCTGATGTGGCTCAGAAGGCCTCTCTGTGTGTCCTGCACGTACTGGAGCGCCAGGCCAGCTGCGAGGATCTCTGCCGAGTTCCTCAAGCCGAAGACCGTCAGAGATGCGACCTCGAAGTGCTTCAGGAGAACCTCACTGGCCCGTGCCAGGCTTCCGGGCCCCTCTGTTGAGCTGATAACCGCGCCTTGGGATCGGGCAAACGCCTCCACAGAGGATTTGTCGGGGAAATCTGGTGCTATCAGGATCTCGGCAGGTTTCAGGCGGGCCAGTTCGTCCATGAGCTCGGTGAGATCCCCGGAAGAGACGGTCATGAACTGGCCCGTGGACATGTCCAGGGAAGCCAGGCCCCAAGACTCTCCAGCCGCCTGCAGCGCGGCCAGGTACTGGTTCTCTCCCCCCTCCAGATTACCTTCAATGAAGGTGCCGGGCGTCACCACCCGGATCACATCCCGCTTGACGACGCCCTTGGCCTGGCTGGGATCTTCCAGCTGCTCGCAGATGGCTACCTTGTACCCGCTGCGCACCATCTTTTCAAGATATCCGTCAACCGCGTGGTAGGGCACGCCGCACATGGGGATCCTGCCCTCAGGCCCAGCCTCCCGTGAGGTCAATGCGATCTCCAGGATCCTGGAAGCCAGCTTGGCATCCTCCCCAAACATCTCGTAGAAATCGCCCAACCGGAAGAAAAGGATGCTGTCCGGATACTGCTCTTTTATGGCGTAATACTGCCGCATCATGGGCGTCAGGGTCAGGGCGATCACCTCCAAATCAGGCTTCGGGCTGCACAACCCTTCCTCGCAGGGTCCAGGTACCGGCCTCGGTTATCTCAACAGTGACTACTTCGCCTACGAGCTCAGGCGATCCTGCGAAATGGACCTGACGGTTTGTTCGAGTCCGCCCGATCAGCCCGTGTTCGTCCGTTCCGTCTACAAGGATCTCCTGTTTTGTTCCGACCAGTTTCTGGATCTGCTCAGCACTGATCTTGTTCTGGAGTTCGATCAACCTGTAGATCCGTTCCTTCTTCACTTCTTCAGGAACTTGATCGGGAAAACGCGCGGCTGGCGTCCCTTCCCGAGGAGAATAGATGAAGGTAAAGGCCGAGTCAAACCGTACCTCTTCCACCAGGCTCAAGGTCTCCTCGAAGTCTTCGTCCGTCTCGCCAGGGAACCCCACGATGATGTCTGTGGTCAGGGCGATGTCGGGAACCGCTTGGCGCACCCTGGCCACTAGATCGAGGTAGTGTTCACGGGTGTAACCCCGGTTCATGCGGCGCAGAACTCGGCTGCTGCCTGCTTGAACCGGCAGGTGCAGGTGCTCGCACAATTTGTCCAGTTCTGCCAGGGCCGCGATCAGATCTGGGCCCATGTCCCGGGGATGGCTGGTTGTGAAGCGGATTCTAGCCAAGCCTGCGATCGCGTTGAGCTGTGCCAGGAGGCTGCTGAATGACGTCGCGATCTGCAGATCCTTGCCGTAGGCGTTGACATTCTGACCCAGCAGGGTCACCTCTTTGTACCCGCTCTCCACCAGTCCTTCCACCTCGGCGACGACTGACTCAGGAAGCCGGCTGTGCTCCCTGCCGCGCACGTAGGGGACTATGCAGTAGGTGCAGAAGTTGGTGCACCCGTAGATAATGTTCACAAAGGCCTTCAACCGGTTGCTGCGTTCCACCGGTAGGTTTTCGCGGAAGTCCTGCCCCTCCTCGCAAGGAGCTTCGTCCCAGACTTCCACCACACGTTCTCCCCCTTCGGCCCGGTCGAGCAGTTCAGGGAGGCGGTGGATGTTGTGCGTACCGAAGATCAGATCCACGTGGGGGAGTTCCTGAAGGATGCGCTGAAGCTCCGCTTTCTGCTGGGTCATACAGCCGCAGATCCCGATGATCAAGTTTGGATTGGTTTCTTTGAGTTTCCTATATCCAGCCATGTGCGCGTAGACCTTTCGTTCTGGGTTTTCACGCACGCAGCAGGTATTGTAAAGAATGAGATCGGCCTCCTCCGCACTCTCGGTTTCATCGTAACCAAGGGAAAGCAGCAGGCCTCTGATCACTTCTGAATCATGGTCGTTCATCTGACAGCCCATGGTCTTCAGGAAAAACTTCTTCATGGATAGGTACTCCTTTGAATATAGTAAGTGCCCACCTAATTATACTATTGGTCCCCGCGCTTTGCCAGTCCGCTCAGTATGCTTTCCCAGCCCCTGGGCATAATGATCCCGAGGGAGGGTCTCCATGCTCATTACCTTAGCGCGCACCTTGATCCTCTATACCCTGGTAATGATCACCATGCGCCTGATGGGCAAAAGGCAGATTGCCCAACTGGAACCCTTTGAACTGGTGATAGCCATCATGATCGCCGAACTCGGCGTCATCCCCATGCAGGACCGGCACATACCCCTGATCAACGGGGTGATCGCCATCCTGACCCTGCTCTTCGTTCAGGTAACCTTCAGCGTCCTCAGCCTCAAATGCCCATGGTTCCGTTCGGTGCTTGATGGACGCTACAGCGTGATCATCGCCAACGGCGTCATTCAAGAGGCCGAACTGCGCAAAGCCCGCTACAACCTGGATGAACTCCTTGAACAGCTCCGGCTCAGCTCAGTCTTCAACCTTTCAGACGTGGAATACGCGGTTTTGGAAACCAGCGGCGATCTCAGCGTGCTGCTCAAATCCCAAGCCCGGCCCGTCACTCCCCGGGACCTGCAGTTGGACACAGCCTACGAAGGTCTGCCCCTCGTCCTGATCCTCGACGGCCAAGTGATGAGAAAGGAGTTAGAGAAAGCGCAGCTCAGTGAGGGTTGGCTCCGTACCGAGCTGGAAAAATACGGGACAAAGGAACCTGGCGATGTCCTCATCGCCACGTTGAGCACTACGGGCGAGCTCTTTGTCCAGCTCAAAGAACATCTTCGGCGCCTAAGGAGGTAAGTAAGGCACCATGAAGCTCTGGGCCGCCATGTTAGTTGTCATGGTCCTGATCGTTCTCGGTGGGTATTACCTAGAAAGTTCCATCCTAAAAACCACCGATCAGATCTCGCGCACCCTAAACGAAGTAAAGGAGTCCGTGAGAAGCGATCAGTGGTCAGCGGCGGAGCGCTCTACCCAGAAGCTTGACGAGCGCTGGTCTGCCTGTAAGGGTGTTTGGGGCCCCTTCATCCACAACGACGACCTGGAGACTGTCACCAGCCATCTAGCCCGGCTGCGTGCGTTTTTGGAGGCGCAGGACAAAGGAGCAGCGCTGGCGGAGATAACAAGCATTGAACGCCAGCTCGTGCAGCTCAGGCAGCAGGAAGTGCTCAGCCTTCAGAACGTGCTTTAGAAACCGCCGGAAGAATAGTGCTTGCGCACCTGCGCCGTCACGAGTCCAACAAAGGCACCCGTTGGCAGAGCAAAGAACAGCATGTACGGAAGATAAGCGAAGATGCCCACTGTCTCGATGATCAGCGAGGCAACGGTCAGCTGCGCCACGTTGTGGGTGACTGCTCCCAACAGGCTGATCCCCAGCAGGCTGAAATGTCTGCCCCCGTACCTGTAGACAAGCCCCATTACGATGGCACTGGCGACACCTCCAGCGAAGCTGAAGAAAAACGTTGGGGTCAGGAAGTTCCCCGCCAAGAGCGAACCCAAGGTTGTACGCAGGATGGATACGATGATCGCATCTCTCGTCCCGAAGCTCGTGACCACGTAGAGGGTGATTATGTTCGCCAACCCGAGCTTAAAGCCAGGGACGATCAGATCAGTTGGCATGGGAATCAGTCCCTCAAAAATGTGGAGGGCCATGGCCATCCCCGTTGCCAGGCCTAGGTAGACCAGGCGGCGTGTTATGGAGTACTGCACTCGATGCTGCTCCTTTAGCCTAGAAGTTTTCGTGAACCGCTGTAAACGGTGAGCAGGTTTTCATTCAAAAAGGCCTTCACCTGCGATGTTGTTTCGTCGAACTTGAAAGATTGGACTCCGATGGAGATCATCACGTTGGGATGGACGAGATTGGCCACGATGCGCCCGCTCTTGAGCAGGTTTGCGGAGGTGGCGATCCCAGCCGGGCCGCCGAGCTCTCTTGCTTGAACGGTGCCCGATTCGACCGTAACCTTGCCGCCTCTAAACACTCCACTGGCCACCGAGAACCCAGTTCCAGCCAGCACCGTCGAATAGAAGCAGCCCTGCCCGGTGACGGTCACCGACCCTGAGGCCTCTACGCTGCTGTTCTGCAGGTAACCAACTCTAACATGTGATTCGAGGACGCCAACTTCCTTGACCCGTTCGATGCTGCGCAGAACGAGCTGCTGGTAGGTTTTGAGCTGCGGGAGGCCCTGTTTGAGGATGTCATCAGTGTTGAAGAGGGCGCTGTCAAGGATGTCCACCAGTGAACACCTATCCTCGTCCTCCGCCTCCTGTGCCGTTGCCAAGCAGCCAGTCAGCTCCTTGAGCAGCTTCGGCAAGTCAGAGAACTTCAGTTCAATGAGGTGCTTCGTCAAGGACTCAAAAGAGAGGTGCTCCACCTGTGCCACGATGGACTCAGAGGCCGCGATCAGCCCTTCCAGCTGCTCAGCCAGCTTTTCCAGAAGGTTTGCCATCCGCATGCGGGCTATTGACGCCCCACCCGCGAAAAGCTGAGAACGGACAACGTTGCGGAAGACTGTTATGGAACCGCGGGTGCGCAGTGTGGCGCCGCTGACGAGTCCATGGACGACAATGGAACCCGTGTTCGACTGGACTCTGATGTTTTCCAGCACGCTTCCCCTGATGATGATGTCGCCGTCCATGGATATGTTGCCCGTGGAGACGTCTGCATCACCAGGCAGCTCAAAAACTTCCTTGACCCGAATTGTCCCAGCCTGCAGATAAGGCAAGCCGGCGACTAAAGCGATGGCCTGCAGGCCATCATCGCTGAGAGCTGCTCCCTCTCCCACCCATATTTCAACATCGCGCACGGGCGAGGGATGGATAACTTGCCCGTAGACGTCCCGACCCGGAAGTCCTGGTTCAGGCGGGGTTTTCACCGCAAGGACGGCACCCTTGGGCACACCACTTGTACCGTGCAGTTCAAAATGGTCGATCCGGATGGCGTCCAGATCGACGGGCTTGGGATCGTCTTGGAAGACGTACCTGATCGAAGCATCGTGTCCAGGCGTGGGCGGCGTGCCCACTGCTAGGTCATAGGTACCCTCAAGTTCGCTGAGAAGGTCTTGGTTGAGTTCACCCAAGCGAAGCCCGTACTTGAGCCCAGCTGTCGCAGCGATTTCAGCGACCTGCTCTACAGTCAAGGCTGGAGCGGGTACTGGTTCCTTGACCACCTGCAGTCTCAGTCTGCTCCGAGGGGGTTGGTCCGCTAGGCGGTGGACTACTCCTGGTGTTCGCTTCCAGACGAGCTGCGCCTTGGTTCTCATCGGGTCCACAACCACATCATAATGCAGTTCGGGATCAATGTCCACAGGCAGGACAATTTCCAGCGACGTCAGGCCTGTTGTGAGAGCTACTTCTCTCTGTACCTGGACACCTCCGTATAACACCTGCACTTCCGGGCCGAATTCCAGGATAGGCGGCAATCCCCCTGGAGGTGGGGGTTCATAGACCAATCTTCCGTTAAAAACGGCTAATGTACCTTCCTCAGGAGGAGGTCCGGGTTCTTCCTTCACCGTTACCCGAACCTCGGCAGGCTGCCTTTTCAGCCCCAGGAAGCCTCGCCTCTGGGGCTGCTGGAGAACTTCTACCTCAACCTGATCTCGGGTTGCACCCAGCTCAGCTAGGGCAACCGCGATGGCAGCGTCAATGGTGTCACCTGTGCCTAGGGCCTGCCTCCTTCTCACACGATTGTCCCCCTTTTTCTGGCTTCTGGTAGATGCAGTAACTTACTCGTTGGAGTCCGAAACTACCCGGGTCCATGATCTGCTCTGCAGATCCAACGATGAAATAGCCCGAAGGGTTCAAAGACTGGACGAAATTCGTTATGAGGCGTTTTTGAGTCTCACTAGTGAAGTAGATAAAGACATTGCGGCAGAGGATCAAGTCGAAATGACTCTCGTATGGATCCTTCAACAGATCATGTGTGCGAAATGTCACGAGACTCTTGATGCTCTCTGAAACCGCCCAATTGCCTTCTGGAGTCCTGGCGAAGTACCGATCCAGATATTTCGCATCCATGCCGTTTATGTGGCTGGGCAGGAAGACTCCCGCTTTGGCCTTCTCCAAGACGGCCTCGTCGATGTCCGTGGCCAGAAGAAGGCCAGGTGTAAAGCGGGCTTCCTTCATCAGGATAGCGATGGAGTAAATCTCGGCGCCGATGGATGCCCCGGCGCTCCAGATGCGCGGACGGCGCTGGCGGCTCACCGCGGGCAGCACCGTGTCTTCGATCACATCAAAGACCCGTTTGTCACGGAAGAAACTGGAGGTGTTGATCGTCAGATACTCGACGAATTTTTCCCTGTGCGTTTGGTCTCTTACGATCGTCTGGATAAGCTCATCGTAGGAGGTTAAGCGGTGCCGGTCCAGCCACTGGTTGATCCTTCGGCGCATCTGCTGTTCTTTGTACGCGCTCAAGTCAATGCCCAGTGTCCTTTGGATATCCTTCTGAAGTTTGGCGTAGTCTCTCATTGAGCACTCACCCTAAAGCAGCGACCAGCTCTGTGATAACACCGCCGATCCTCTCCAAAGGCAGGATGTAGTCGGCGTGCCCTTCCTCAGCCACCGCTTTGGGCATGCTGTAGATGGTTGATGTTGCTTGATCTTGGGCGATGGTGATCCCTCCTGCCTGCTTGATCTTGGCCATGCCTTTCGCCCCATCCCTGCCCATGCCCGTCAAGATAACACCGATAATGTTCCTGCCATAGACTCCGGGCAGGCTCTCCATGGTCACATCGATAGCCGGGCGCAGGAACATCACCCTGTCTTCCTGGTTCAGCTCAACCCGGCGTTCAGGGGTGATGACAAGGTGATAGTCCCCAGGTGCGATCAGCACCTTGCCGTTCTCCACCAAATCTCCGTTCTGAGCTTCTTTCACTGGGAAAGGAAAAAGCGAGTTGAGGCGATCGGCAAAACTCCTGGTGAAGTCCTTGGGCATATGCTGGACTACCACGATCCCCGCTGGTAGATTGGCAGGGATGTGGGCAAAGACCTCCTCTAGAGCCTTGGGGCCGCCTGTAGAGGAACCAATGATCACGATCCTGCTGGCCGCTCCAGCAGGTACTGGCGGCAGGACCGGCAGAGGGCCTTTGGGAGGGGCTGCCGCAGGAACGCGCTTTTTGCGGGGCAGCTGAGCCATGGCGGCACAGCGTATTTTACTGACCAGTTCCTCGGCGATGCTGTGCAGGTCTGGGGCCGCGGAACCTGTTGGTTTGGAGACGAAATCGACGGCCCCCAGGGAGAGCGCCTGCATGGTTGTATCTGAGCCTTTGCGCGTACGGCTCGACAGCATGACAACCGGCCGAGGATTTTCATTCATGATCCTCTTCAGCGTTTCCAGGCCGTCCATCACCGGCATCTCAACATCCAGAGTGATCACGTCCACCTGGAGCCGGCTGAGCTTTTTCAAGGCATCTTCGCCATTGCGTGCGTAACCAACTACCTCAAGATCCGGTTCTGCGCCTATGATTTCTGTGATCACCTTGCGCATGAAGGCGCTGTCATCGACCACAAGAACCCTTACGGACATCGGCCTCACCTCATATCTCCACAGGTTCTCTGCCGATGGCGGTAACCGAAACCAGGCCATTTTCAACAAAAAAGCGCATCTTGCGCCCATGGTTTCCCGCCACGTCTTGACCTACAATAGGAATGCCGTGCTTGCTCAAGAGCTCCTTTACTGCTTCTACGTTTTGCTGTCCGATGCTGAGGCTTTTCATGTTCAAGTTAGGAAAGAGGTTGGCTCCCCCAGCCAGCTTGGCCTGGAGCCTGATCTTGCTTGCGCCGAGGCGGATTGCTTCTGCGATCATCGCTGGGATGCCAGTGTCTGCATATTTGCCGGGCGGTGCTCCTTGATCATTTGGTCTGCTGCGAGGCAGGAAGATGTGTCCCATCACTCCGACCTTTGCCCTGTCGTCATAGAGAGTGACTCCAACGCAGGAACCGAGGCCGACAGTTGTGAGGATGCCGTGGTCTTTCGCTGAACTGATTTCTCCCATATTGACAAAGATTTCGGACATCACAGTCCCTCCAGACCACAGCGGCGGGCGATTTTCCCGAAATCCTCCTCGTTCGGGAGAAAGATGATGTGCCCCTCGATCGCTTCGCCTTCCGCGGAAAACCTGGTGCGGATGACTGTCACCTCGCCGGCCACCTCTGCGCCAGCCAAGATGCTTTCCCACACAGCGCCTGCCATATCAACGGCTAAGCCGGGAACGCTGGGGGCAAGGAGCAGGTCTGTCATCTTGGAGAGGGCATTGAGGAACGAGGTCACCATAATGTTGCCAAGCTCCTGCAGGGCTGAGCGGCCCAACTCATCGATCTCGGGTGTCTCTTCCCCGGTCAAGAGCCTGATGAGCGCATAGGCGCTGTTCAGTGGGTATACACAGGCCATGTGTCCGGCTACATCGCCGGAGATCACCACGAAGATGCCAACCACTGTCTGTTCCAGCCCGCCCATGTAGTCTGCGGCTTCCCTAAACGGGAGCATCTGGGCATCGGGAACCACCAGCTGGAAGAGGCGGCCGCCGAGCATCTGCGACAGCGCCGTGGTGGCGTGCCCAGTGCCGATGTTGGCCAGTTCCTTCAGGAAGTCAAGCCTCACCTCATTCACGCGTCGTCACCCCCTACGAACCGATCTTGCGCAAGGACTCCACCACGCGTTCGGCATCGAAGGGTTTGACAAGGAAATCCTTGGCCCCGGCGCTCAGCGCCTCGATAACCATCGGCTTCTGACCCATGGCACTGCAGACGATGATCTTCGCCGTGGGATCGAACTTCATAATCTCCTTTATGGCGGTGATGCCATCCATTTTCGGCATCGTTATGTCCATGGTTACCAGATCTGGCTTTAACTCGCGGTACAGGGTGATGGCCTCTTCCCCATCGGCTGCCTCGCCAACGACCTTGTAGCCGTTCTTTTCTATGACATTTTTCAAGGTCATGCGCATGAAGGCAGTATCATCAGTTATCAGAACTGTCTTGGCCATATGCTCAACTCCTATCCGATAAGCGTGCTATTATCAATGATTAGGGCTATCCGGCCATTGCCCAGTACTGTAGCTCCTGCAACGCCCTTGACATCACCGACAATGCTGCTCAGCGACTTTATGACGATCTCCTGCTGCCCTATCAGGTCCTCTACGATGAAACCAACTTTTTCGCCTCTTATTTCCAAGATGATCACTGGCAGTGGTCCGCCCCGATCCACAGGCTTGAAGCCGAGACAGCCGGCTAGATCGTAAAGAGGAAGGACTTCTTTGCGGAGCATGATCACATCGTGCTGCTGGATGGACTTGATCTGCTCCGGCTCTACCTGGATGTTCTCGCGAACCGCTTGGATAGGAATGGCGACGGTCTCACCATCCACCCTAACCAGCAGGGCCTTGATGATGGCCAGGGTTAACGGTAGTTTGATGGTTGTGCGGGTGAAGACTCCGGGCTCTGAGTCAACCTCGATGCTCCCGCTCAGGGATTCGACGGTCGCTTTGACTGCGTCCAAACCCACGCCGCGTCCAGAGAGGTCTGTTACCGTTTCAGCGGTGCTGAACCCTGGATGGAAGAGCAGGTTGACGGCTTCGGCCATCGAAAGCTCTTTGGTGCCGTGGGGCAGAAGGCCCCGTTCCTCTGCCTTCTGTCTGATGCGCTCCAGGTCCAGACCCCGGCCGTCGTCGCTGATCTCAATCAGGATGTGGCTGCCTTCATGGCGTGCGCTCATCCTGATGCGACCGACAGCAGGCTTCCCTTTGGCGATGCGCTCATCCTTTGGCTCGATACCGTGATCGATGGAGTTGCGGATCAGGTGAACCAGCGGATCGCCGATCTGGTTGACAATCGAGCGGTCAAGCTCCGTTGTCTCTCCCTGGATGTCAAGCTCGATGTCTTTACCCCTAGCCTGGGACAGGTCCCGCACCATGCGCGGGAAGCGATCAAACACCTGCTTGATGGGCACCATGCGCAGGCTCATCGCTGCATACTGCAGTTCGGTGGTGATGCGGTCCAGCTGATCCAGAGCGCCCATCCGGTCACTGGATTCGCCGCTCTTCACCATTTCGATAACCTGCGTGCGGCTGATAACGAGTTCTCCCACAAGGTTAATGAGCTTGTCCAGGCGCTCGGTCTCCACTCGCACCAGAGGTTCGCTCCGGGAGAGACGTGTAGCGGCGATTTCGACACCATTCTCAGCGGATGCTGCCGCTATCTCTGCTTTACTTTCTTGAGCCTGGGGTCGGTTGTTCAGGACCAGCTCCTCAACCTGCACGTCTTCTATCTCGGGGATGCCGTTGACGATCTCATTGATGCGTTCCCGTGACTCTTTGGTCAGAAGCACCAAGGCAAACTGGCGGTCGAACTTCTCGTCCTCCAAATCCTGGACGGAAGGGTTGCTCTGCACTATGGTGGCCACCTGCTCCAGGGCCTGGAAGACGGTATAGACGCGGACCGACTTGAGCAGGGTGTTGGGCCTCAGGACCACCGACACGGTGAAAGCACGGTAACCTTGGGATACACCCTGTTTGATCGTTTCGCGGTTGAACTCCTTTAACTCCACAGAGTAGACCTTCTCCTCATCTTCGGCCAGCACGGTGCTTGGTGGGGCCGAAATCAGGCCTCGCAAGGCAGCCATCTGCTCTCCGTAGGCGCCTATGGGCTGCTCGTTGATTGTCTGCTCGAGCAGCAGTTCGAGGGTGTCAACGGCCCCGAAGAGGACGTTGATCACATCCCTGCTCGGTACAAGTTCGCCTGTGCGCAGCAGATCCAGGACGCTTTCCATCTCATGGGTGAATTCGGCCAGTTCGTCAAATCCCATCGTTCCAGCCATGCCTTTCAGGCTGTGCGCAGCCCGGAACATATTATCTAGAATGCTGGGATCTTGAGGGTTCTTCTCCAAGCTGAGCAGGTCCTCGTTGAGGGACTGGAGATAGTCCCGTGCCTCGGCGGCAAATACTTCTCTAAATGAACTCAAGTCCATGGGTTTCCCCCTCACCAACCGGCTCATCTACCGGATGCTGGAAATTCGGTCCTTTGGTGTGGCTATCTCCGTGATCCGCACCCCAAATTGCTCACCAACCACTACTACTTCACCCCGGGCAATAAGCGTGTCGTTGGCGTAAAGATCAATCGGTTCGCCGTGTAGGGACTCTAGCTCCATAATGTGACCGGGGCCGAGCCGAAGGATGTTGTCGATGGACATCTTGGTGCGCCCCAAAATCGCACGCACCTGAACCGGGATGTCGCGGATAAGATCGATGTTGATGTTGCCCAGATCGTAGGTCCCCGGAGTGCTGACGGCTTGTTCTGCCCGACGGGGTTCTGCGCCTGCCGCTGGCTTAGTCTTCAGATCGGTCCACTCTGCTGTGACCGCTGTTTCTTCGTGAGCCGGAGCTGCTTCGGGCACGGCCGGCTCTTCTGAGGGCAGAAGGGCGCGCACCATATCCCGGGCAAAGCCAGTCTCGATGATCTGCAGCATGGTGCTGTCTACCAGATTCTCGATCTCCATGCGAAAAGCGACGACCACGATGGGTTCGTCTTCGGGGATATCTATCGTAAGCGGATCCTGCGCCAGGTCTCGCCTGGTGGTGACCGGAGGAGAAATCTCTATCGGTCTGCCGAAGAGTTCGCTCATGGCGGTGGCGGCCGATCCCATCATCATGTTCATCGCTTCTGTGACTGCGCTGAGATAAAGATCATCCAGTCCGTCGGGGAGGCTTGTCCCGTCGCCGCCCATCATCAGGCTGGCGATCACCAGGGCGTCCTGTTCCCGGATAACCAGAACATTGGCACCCTGAAGGCCCTGGACATAATCAACGTTAACGACGATGCAGGGTATGGGATAGGATTCGCTCACGGTTCGCGCCGTACTGATGTAGACCTTAGGCACCGTGATCCTGACCTTATGGTTAGCTAAGGTGCTCAGGACCGTGGCCGCTGACCCCATGGAGATGTTGCCAATCTCAGCCATGGTGTCCTGCTCGATCACGCTCAAATAGTCGTCCGTGTTCAGCGCAGAGTTCCTGCTCTGCTGGCTGTGGTTTTGGAGCAGGGCATCGAGCTCCTCTTGGCTCATGAGATCGTCACTCATCATCCTGCCCTCCTTCATCTGCTGGCTCCAAAACGTTGGTGATGACTACACCCAGTCTCTGGCCGAGACGGCCAGGGGTACCCTTGAACTTCGTCATGGAACCGATCTTAACGTCCAGTGCTTCATGTTTCTTGCGTTCCAGTACGACCACATCGCCGGTGGACAGATCCAGTAGGTCGCCAACGCTGACCATGGTGCGACCCAGCTCCACTTCCACCGGAACGATGGCGGCCCGTACCTGCTCCTTGAGAAGCTGAATCCGGGCAGGATCTGGCTGCTGGAGCGACTCAAACATGCGGATGTGGGTCAGGTTCTTCAGGATAGGTTCGAGGGTGCGGTGAGGCAGGCAGATGCTGATCATGTCGCTGATCTCATTGAGCTCAAAGCGCATGGTGATCAGAGCGACGGCGTCGCGGTCGACTGCGACCTGCAGGAACTGGGGATTGCTTTCCATGTAATCCAGTTCGAAGCTCAGTTCAGCCACGTCCCTCCAGGCATCGCTGAGCAGTGAAGAAAAGACGCTGAGTACCTGTCTTTTCAGCACTGCAACCTCGATATCGGTCAGGCTGCGTGAGCGGCGCATGGGGACGCCATCGCCGCCGCAGAGGCGGTCATGCAGCAGAAAGGCAATATCCGGGGAAAACTGGACGATGGCATAACCTTCCAGAGGATGAACCTTGTAGATGCTCAGCACCGATGGATTGGGCAGAGAACGCACGAAGTCACCGAACAGGATCTGCTCGATGGACTGCACCTTCACATCGACTCTGTTCCGGAGTTTGGCAGCCATGTAACCCGAATAGGTGCGGCAGAACTGTTCATGGACGCGGTGCAGTGCCCTGATGTGTTCTTTGGAAAACCTGTTCGGCCTGCTGAAATCGTAGCGGGACTCTTCCTGCCGCTTCTCTTCCTCTTCAATGTCGATTTCGAGGTGAGGCTGGGTAACAGCCTTGATCAGCAGATCTATTTCTTCTTGAGTTAGAATGTCTTCCACCATACTCACCTCCCGAACCAGGGACAGACGAGCGGACCAAACCGCTTCTCCCTGTATTCATCGGCACTTCTTGCTGCTTACTTGAACCAACTAATTGGCTTGTGCCTCCTGGTCCTGCAGGCTCTGGAGCTGGATCTTCTCATCTGTGCTCAAAATTTGGTCCACATCGAGAAGGATAAGCAGCCGGTCATCAACCTTCCCAACGCCGGCTAGATAGTCGGCGCGCAACCCCGCGATACTGCTTGGAGGGGGTTCGATGGCATCTTCAGGCAGCCGCAGGGTTTCGGTGACTGCGTCCACAATGAACCCTACCATACTGTTGTTTATCTCCAGCATGATGATGCGGGTGTCTTGGGTTTCCTCTTTAGGTTCCAGTCCAAAACGCTTGCGCAGACAGATAACGGGGATAACCTCACCCCGCAGGTTGGTTACTCCCTCAATATAGTCGGCCACGTGCGGCAGCCTGGTTATATGCCGGGGCTTGACGATTTCTCGTACATCCGTGATCTCCACGCCAAACTCCTCGTTGTGCAGTCGAAACACCACCAGTTGCTTCTCTTCCATGGGGATCCCCTTTCTGCTGAATCCAGATAGTAAGACGCGTTCCTACAGGCAAAAGTTCCCTTTCTTCAACAGATCAAGTTCTACTCAGCAGATTGATTTCCTTCCCTCGCCCCGAGAATAAAGAAACCCCGGATTTCCGGGGTCGCTGCTTCATCTATGCGGTTTGCTGATCAGGGCGAAGATGGCGCTGAACACCACCGAGGCCGCCAAACCGAGCCCTGTGATTTCAAATGCCCCTGTAAAGAGCCCCTCCCACCCCAGGCGCTTGACCTCTGCGATCATCCCAGTGGTGATTGAACTGCCAAATCCGACGACTGGTATCAGCGCCCCAGCCCCGGCAAACTCTTGAAAGGGTTCATACAGTCCGAGCCCGTTGAGCACTGCTCCCAAACAGACCAGGCCCACCAAAACATGGGCGGAGGAGCACTTGGCCGTATCAAAGATTAACTGGGCTGTGGCACAGATCGCCCCGCCCACCAAAAACGCGATGAGATACTGCATGCTTCCCCTCCCTACTGCTCCAAGACAACGGCATGGGCGATGCACGGGATGGATTCGCCCTGAAGCACTGTTAAGGCACTGAGAAGTGCTCCGGTGGCAACCACCAGTACCCTCTTGGCCTTGGCAGACTCCAGACAGTTGAGGATATAACCCAGCGTCATCACGGCTATGCACGCCGCACCGCTGCCGCCCGCCCCCACAGCCTGCCCGGGGCCGAAGATGCGGCTCCCTCCGTCCTGAAGGCGCTCGAGGCCAGTATAGTTCTCCCTTTCCAGCAAGACCCGCAGCATCTTGCTGCCCTGCTTTCCCAGGTCACCGGTGAACACAATATCGTAGTCCTCTAAAGAGCGACCCGTGTCGGCAAGGTGATCCTTGATTGTCTGGAAGGCGGCTGGGGCCATGGCACTGCCCATATCCTGTGGATCCTTAAGGCCCATATCTACCACCTGTCCGAAGGTGGCATGGGTGAGGTGCGGTCCTCGGTCAGCGAAACTCAGGATAGCTGCTGCAGCGCCAGTCACCGTCACTTGGTTGGTGGCCAGATGCTGAACGTTCAGTTCAATTGGATAGCGGAACTGCCGTTCTGCCGTCTGGTAATGGCTGGCCGTACCGACCATCACCTGATCGGCGAAGTCCCCTTGGAGGAGCACAGCTGCCAGACCGAGGGCCTCAGCAAAGGTGGAGCAGGCACCGTAAATGCCGATAAAAGGCACTGCATGAGTACTTGCTGCGAGGTTTGAGGTCGTGATCTGGTTGAGCAGATCTCCGGCGATCAGAAACTGCAGATCGTGAACTTCAGTGCCGTGCTGCTCCAGGGTCTTGGCTATGGCAATCTCCAGCATGAGGCGTTCCGTCTTCTCTGCGGTCTTCTGTCCGAGAGTATCATCGCCCATGATTTCATGGAAATCCAGGGCGTGCGGCCCGCGGCCTTCTCTCGGGCCCACCAGGGTGTAGCGGCTGGTGATGCGCGGTCCTTTGCTGAAGACAAGCGTCCTCCTGCCGATCCGGTTGCTCAAAACGATCCCCCTCTACAGCAGTCCCAACACCAGCGATTTGATCAGGGCAACGACAAAACCGGATAGGATGCCGTAGACGATCACGGGCCCAGCTATGACAAACATCTTCGCCCCCATTCCCAGGAGGAACCCTTCCCGTCGGAAATCCATGGCCGCGGAAGTTACAGTGTTGGCAAAGCCAGTGATGGGCACTGTTGCTCCTGCCCCTGCCTTTTCGGCGATCTCGTCGTAGACGCCCAGCGCGGTGAGAATGGTTCCAAGCAGGATCATGGCCGCAAGCGTCACGGCAGCGGCTTCGTTCTTGGTGCGTTCAAAGCTTTTTGCGATGTTGAGCACCACCTGTCCGAGGGCACAGATCAGGCCGCCTACAAAAAACGCCCAAAGCATGTTCTTCGCGATCGGGCGGGGCGGCAGGTTTTCCTGAACGAGCTGCTGGTATTCTTTGGGCTGCAAGTGCTTCACTCCCTTCTCGTGGCCTTTTTAGTATGGGGATTTCCACTGGAAATATGCAAAAAGGCGGGACCCGCTTGGGTCCCGCCTGTAGGGGTTCCGCTGTTTTAGTTGCCGCCTATTCCCATAAAGCCGATCACTGCTCCGATAGCGCCTATGGCGATACCAACGATGGCCAGGGTTTTGGCAGACTTCATCTCTTTCTCGGCATTGGTCTTGTAGGCGTTGAAGTCCTCTTCCAGAGTCTTGATCTGGCGTTCCAAGCGCTGCTCGCGAATGAGAGCAGCGTTCAGCTGGGCGTTCACGTCAGCTGTTACTTCCTGCTTCACGTCCTCCATCATGGAACGGTCTTCCCGCAGCACCACAATCTCAGCCTTGGCTTCTTCCAGCTGGCCGGCGAGTTCTTCGCGTTTCTGGGTTTCACCGCGCAGCATCACGGCCAGGTTCTGGATATCCTTTTCCAGCTGCTGGTTGTTCTTGAGAAGCTGGTCAATTTGGCCGCTGAGGTCCGTATCCGCACCCTGGAGAGCAGCAAAGACGGCATCCTTTTCGCCCATCCAGTTCTCAAGACGGGTAATCTCCTCGCCCTGGCGCAGAATCTCGTCTTCGAGAACGAGGACTGCGTTCAGCAGTTCAGAGATGCGCTGTCCCTGCTCGGAAAGGTTGGTGTTGATACTTCCGGTTTCACCACTCTGGGCATCGATCAGACCCTCGAGACCGGTGAGAGCAGCCTGCTGGGCTTGGATCTCCTTACGAAGGTTGTCAAGTTCCTCCTGAAGTGCTACTTGCGCCGCCACCACTCGACTGACGCGCTCTTCGGCTACCAGTGCATTCTCTTCGACCCGCTTCACACTATCCCGCAGGCCCTGCTGGTCAGCGTACCACGTGGCCAGGTCTTCCTCAAACCTTGTGCGCAGATCGCCGATGGCCGTAAGGTCGCCAGTAGTGCCGCGCACCCTTGTCACTTCGATGTCTTCCAGCAGCCTGGCGATGACGCTGGCCAAGCTGTAACGGTCGACTGCCCTCGTGCCCTGGAACGTGCCATCCTCAAAGATGGTGAGGTAGCCCTTGGAGACCACAGTGTTCACAGCATGGTATGCCCAGTGGTCAACCGGTACGTCCGAGATCGTGGTCTGGGCAAAGGCGGGGGCGGCCAGGCTGAAGATCAAGGCCAGAACCAGTCCAGAGATGACTTTCCTTTTCATGTAAATGAGCCTCCTCGCTATCTTGGTTGAATCAGGATATCTCTATGTTCGACCTCAAAATACGAAGGATCAAGGACCGCCTCAGGGATGATCACTCTCGCGTTTTCAACGCTGACCCGGGCCAGGCCCGCTTGTTTGGCCCGGAAGTAGATCGTCATCACCGTTCCGTAGGCGTTGTTCAGCTTGCCGCTGCGCTGGGCTTTCAGCCCCAGGATCTGGCCGGTGTCATTTGCCACGAAAGGCATGGTCCAGCGCACGGTAGCCGGTGATTCGCCTTCACTGGCAAAGAGCGTTCCCATGGAGATGTCAAGTGTCTTGCCCACGATCTCCAAGCGATCCGGGTCGAAGGACAGGTCCAGCTCTACTCCAAGGAAATCCGGGATGTTGGTGGCCCAGATGGGCAGTTTGAAATACTGACCCTCTGTTACCAGACCGCCACCCGCCACCTCGGGTTCACCCACCCAAACCTTGGGTTTGAGCAGCGGGATGATGATCGACATTGTGCGTACCGTCTGCTCACCTCGGGGCGAAGTGATCCGCAGGGAGTAGCCGAGGGGCCCTCCGCCGAAATAACCCGCCTGAGGCTTGAGAACCCACTTGAACGAAAGATCCTGGCCTGCCTCAATAGTGCCCGGGAAGCGCTTCGCACTCTGGCCTGGCAGCAGCTCCAGCATGGGATGGAGCAGTTCGAAGGTCCCTCCGTAATAGGCCGTGCCTCCTTCATTGCGCAGGAACACGGTCACATCGAAGGTAGACGGGTCAAAGCGCTCGTCTTTTACGCCCAAGGCCGGCGGTGCGCTCACCATCACCTGCAGCCTAGCCGGGCTGAGTACCTCGATGGCACGCCTTACTCGGTTAGTCTCGCTGTTGGTGGAAGTGACCACCACTTCATAGGTATAGAGGCCTTCGGCGTTACTCTGCGCCCTGATCTGCCAGCCGGTCTGCTTGGTTTCGCCTGCGGGCAGATCGCCCAAGGAGGCCTTGGCCGGGCTTCCTACCAGTTCGAGTTCTTTCGGCAGTTTGAGTTCGGCAACTACGTCGAGAGCCTCGCCTTCCCCGTCGTTCTGTACATAGGCGATGATGGAGAACGTCTGGAAGCCTTCTGTGTCGGCAGGTACCTGTGCCGGCGAGGTAACGCCAACGATCAGCTCACCCGCGGCAATGGTCACGCCACCCAAACCGTAATATGTAACATAGCTGCGGGCTTCACCCGGCCCTAGAACCACCGGATCCCAAAAGAGCGCGATGGCGCTGTCCAGTTCCCATTCGCCAACGCGGGTGAAATCCCTGCCTGGGATGAAGTCGAAATTCCAGGCGGCATCGGCAACACTGCCCCAATTAGTGAAATATGTACGGTCGGGCGGGACGATCCCCGGCTTGCGGAGAGTGCCCTGAGCCATGACCTGGGGATTAGACAGGGAATCGAAGGCCTGCCAAAACTCGGGCATGTTCTGGGTGTAATAGACAGTGTCAGTGGTCAAAGCCCTGTCTTCAACGCGGAAGGGAGCCCCGTCGTTTGCACCCAACATGGTATCGAGCATGAGGCGCAGTCCAACCATGTGGCTTTCCGTGTCCAGGTTTTCAACGTGATACTCAATCTGAGCGGTATCCATCAAACCAGTCGTACTGCTCCTGGTGATGCTGAGCACCTGCCAGACCTGCACGGGTCCCAGACGCCAGCTGCTCTCAATCTTCCCGTCTACCAGGGTCGGTGGCTGGACCAACTCGCCGTACAGGCCGTCAAAACCAGCTCTGCGGTCTGTCGGGTTGCCGTAGATCCAGTTCTGGTTATCCACTTTCACGGTCGTATAAGAGGTCCAGGGATCATCGCCGCCGTAGATCAGGGCTTTGTTGTCATCGCTCTCCCGCCCGGGATCTCCTCCGGTCGTACCAACGGAGAACCTGCCGCCGTTGAGCTCCCCGCCGTTAACGACGATCTTGATGTACTCGTTTCCGATTTCCATGTTCTCCTGTGCCGACGCGGCACTGGCTAGCAGCACTGCCAGCGATAGAGTCAGCAACCCAACAAGTATTACTGTCTTCTTTGGCATCTGCTCTATCCTCCCATTAAGGCGCGTTCAGCCAACGGACTTCGCCGTATTCCACATTGGACACAAAACGGTTGTCTTCCTTGCTGAAGACGACGGCAACGTCCATGGCATAGTCGTAGGGCTGGCTGGCAAAGGTCCACATTCCCTGCACATATCTCAAGGCCTGGGTGTCAAGGCGGCTGTCGCCCGATGACCTTTCCAGAACGACGTTGAGCAGCTGCCCTTCAGCCGATACCTCAATCACCAGGAAGACTACGCCCTCAACGCCATCGTGCTCCGCGTTTTTCGGGTAAGTTGGAATCCCTCCCCCGTGCAGTCCCCTGCCGCTGGCCGGCGGCGGCGGAGCGGGTGGGGCGGTCTGAGCCGTTCCCGTGCCGGACTGGGATGTGCCGGGTACATCATCGGACCCCCCCGTGCCGGTGCCGGTACCGCTCACATTCTGGGCAGCGGGCCTTTCTTCTTCAGGCTCGGGGCGCGGCTCAACCGGCGGCTCAACCGACTCCCGCGCGATGGGCTCTGCGGATACTTCCGGCCCTCTTTCGCTGCCGATCAGCTCTCCAGCACCCTCCTGCTCCAAGACTTCCTCTCTTGGGGGTTCTGGCGTTGGCTGGTCTTGAGGAGTAGTCGGCTCCGGATTGGGGGTAGGCTGCGGCTCAGGTACGTCAGGGCTGGCGCGCTCAACCAGTGGTTCCTCTACCACTGCCGGTTTTGGTTGGCTGACAGCTTCTTGCTGCGGCGGCTCAACCGTGGGTCGAGGATCCGTAACCCTTGGCACCGTGCCCTGAGACAGGGGATCGGTCACAGGCGAGGGACGGGGGTTAACAGAACGCTCCACATGCATGATCTGGATCACACCGCCACCCGCCATACCGGGCATGTCTACATCGAGACTGGGGGTGAGGTTTGGCAGGGTAAAGAACAGGATGGCATGCAGGATCACGGAGATCAACACGAACCGATTCAGCCGCGGTTCGTCATCATAGATGTTGTGCACACACCTCTCTCCTTTCGCCCTACCGGTCTTGCTCAACAGCCAAGCCCAGGCGGTACCCTCCCGCGCTGCGGATCTCATCTAGGGTGTTCACTACGTACTCGTAGCGCACCTCCTTATCAGCCTTCACGATGACAAACATATCTGGGTTTACCTGCAGCCGTTCAGCCAACGCCTGCCGGAGCTGCGCACTGGTCACCTTGTTTCCGGAAACGTACATGGCACCGGTCTTATCTACGGCTACTTCGAACCTGGCGCTGGCCTGGGGATTCCCCGTCACTGCCCGGGGAAGCTCAACGTTGAGGCCCAGCGGAGCTGTTCGAACAGTGAAAAACACCATAAAAAACACCAGCAAAAAGAAGATGACGTCGATCATGGGAGTGATGTCGGGCCCGCGATTGCCCCTTCTCACGCGCTGGAAGTTCATCAATACTCACTCCTAGTCTCCAGGACAGTCAGCAGTTCAGCAGACTTCTTGCTCATATCGGCAACGTTCTTGTCGATGATGCTGTTCAGGAAAGCGTTGAGAGCCATGGTCGGTATAGCGATACTTAGACCGGCTGCGGTGGTGATCAGGGCTTCGGCGATACCGGCACTAAGCTCTTGGGCTTGACCGATACCCTCAAGGGCTGCGATAACGTTGAAGCTCTGGATGATGCCGGTGACTGTTCCGAGGATGCCAAGCAGGGGGGCAATGGATACGATCAGCTCCAGCGCGACCATGCGTTTTTCCATCTTGTATATCTCATCACGGCCCACAACATCCATGTTCTCCTTGATCTCTTCGGGGCTCTGGTCATAGTGGGCGATACCTGCAGCAAGGACTGCGGCCACAGGTCCCCGGGACTTCTTGGCGATCTGCATCGCTTCCAGAACCTTCCCCTGGCCCAGGGACAGTTTTATATCTTCCATCAGCTCGTCAGTATCGACCCGGGACCTCATCAGGTACCAGAGCCTTTCCAGGCCGATGGCTAGTGCGAAGATCGAGCAGAACAGTAAGGGAATCATTACTGGGCCGCCGAGTGCGAAGAATTTGAGCATTAAATACCCCTCCGTTTGCGTGCTTAAGAAATACATGTCTTTGTTTTCGACACTGCTTGAGATAATCCTTTGCTCCACTGCGGTTTACGTGTATAAGATTCGTCCCGCACCGGGGCTTATGGGGGATGCACAAAGAAAGAACCGCATACTGTGCGGTTCTAGACTACTTGAGACTGGCTGTCCACGCCAAACTGTTCCCTGTCAATGCTCATGAGCAGGATCTCTTCTGCAGCGTTCCCTTCCAAGCAGCGCTGCAGCCTGCCTTTCTTGCGAAAACCCGCCTTTTCGTAGCAGCGGATGGCCATCGCGTTGGCGGCATGAACTCGAAGGTAGACCCGCCTTAAACCCATGGTCGAAAAGACATGCGTCAGGAGGGTTGTGACCGCATCGGCTCCATAACCGCGGCTTTGGCGGTCTGGATCGAAGATGGCGATCTTCAGCTCTGCCTCCCGGCTGCGCCAAGCGATGTGATCGAGCTCCACTTCCCCAATCGCCCTGCCTGCCAGCAGGATTTCGTAAAGCAGGCGGCAGCGGCCAGGCTCTTTCAGCCGCAGCGCAACCTTCTCCCCCGTGATCTGCGACATTCCCCCAACTCCCTCAACGTGCGAATTGACTCAGCGACTTCTGCTCGGCGGCAGGAGATTCTATTCAGCTAATTCGAGCCGCAGAGGGAATGCCCTGCAGGGAATAACAGGCAGGCCTGTCCGGCGTTTCAGCGGCGAGCGGCCAGCTGCAGAACCCATTCTTCGGGGATGGTGTAGCTGCCGAGGAACACCTGATCTTTGCCTCCAGGGCCGTGGCAGTCTGAGCCGCCGCTTGGGAGCAGGTTGCACCTGCGGGCCAGCTCCATGTAGAACTCGGTTTGAGCCGCGTCATGGCTGGGATGGATGACCTCGAGCCCAACCAGGCCAGCCTCAACCAAGATGGGAAGAACATCAAGGTTGGCTAAGAGCCCAGGGTGAGCCAGGACAGGCACTCCTCCGGCTTTGAAGATCAAGGCCACTGCCTCGGCGGGCTCAACCTTAAAGCGGGGCACGTAGGCCGGGCAGCCTTCGCCGATCAAGCGCTCGAAGGCCTCGGCCTTGGAAGACACCACTCCTTCTTCCAACAGGACGGAGGCTATGTGGCTGCGGCTGATCACGTCTTCCCGGGCATACTTGAGCACATCATCAAGGGTGATGGCGATCCCCAAGGCCCGCAATTCGGTCAGTATCTTCTCTGTCCGGACTATCCTGGCCTCCCTGAGAAGACCGAGCCGCTCCTGCAGCGCAGGGTTCTCCGGGTCGATCCAGAGGCCCACGATGTGCACATCTGCTCCGTCGGGAGCGGCGGCGTTGATCTCTATGCCCGGGATCACCTCCAGACCTTCCGGGGCGCTGGTCTGGGCAGAGCGGATACCCGATGTGGTGTCATGGTCGGTTATGGCAATGGTTCTGATCCCCCTCTTCACCGCTTGGTGCACCAGCTCTTGGGGTGTCCAGGTACCATCTGATTCGGTGGTGTGAACATGCAGATCGACAGACAAACTAACCCTCTTTTCTTTCTACAGATCGTGTCTCAACTGGCGGATGATACGCGCTTCCATCCGGGAAATCTGGGCTTGAGACATTCCAAACTCCTCCGCAACTTGGCTTTGACTTTTCTCGGCAAAGTAGCGGAGGATGATCAGGCGCCGTTCTTCCGGATCCAAGCTGGCTAGAGCGTTTCTGAGCAGAAAGTGCTCGTGGCTGTCTGGAGCAGACAGCACGTCTTCAAGGGTGCGGGCCTCGTCATCACTGTCAAGCTTGCTCTGCAGTGACTGAACGGGCGCCACCGCTTCCAGGGCACAGACCACTTCTTCTGGGGAAGTGTTTAATTCTGCGGCGATCTCCGCGATCGTGGGGCTGCGGCCAAGGGCTTGAGCTAAGGTGTCTTTGGCCTGCAGCGCCTCGCCGGCCAGCCTTCTGAGGGAACGGGTCACCTTGAGCGGCGCCGACTGCCGCAGCTGCTGCTTGATCTCTCCCATGATCTTGGGAACGGCGAAGGTGGAGAACTTGACAGGGAAATCAAGGTCGAAGTCCTGAATCGCTTTGAGCAGGCCCACACATCCGATCTGCACCAGGTCTTCGAACTCCAGACCGCGGTCGATAAAGCGTCTGGCGATGCTGTGCACCAGAGGAAGGTTCTCTTCAACAAGCCGGCTGCGGGCTGCCAAGTCTCCCTGCTGAGATCGGGCGATCAGATTCCTTGTCCGTTCCATTTCCATGGTGGCCTATCCTTCCGGGCGCTGCGGAACTTCCTTGATCAGGATGACCTTAGTCCCCTTCTGGACTTCCGAACTCACCAGGACCTCGTCCATGTACTCATGCATGAAGGTGAAGCCCAAACCCATGCGTTCCTCGGGGATGGTCGTAAAACCGGTCTCCTGCGCTTGTGCTACATCGGGGATGCCTTGACCGTAGTCCTCGACCACAATCGTGAGCTTGCTGCCTTCGTATTCAACCTCAACTCGCACTATACCTGCTCCCAGCTGGTAGCCGTGGATGATCGAGTTAGATACCGCCTCAGAAACGGCCACCTTAATGTCTTCCAGCTCGTCTAGAGTCCAGTCCAGCTGGCTGGCGAAGAGGGCCACCGCAGTACGTGCGAAGGCCACGTTGCGCGTATCGCTGGGGAACTCGAACTTGACCCAATTTCTCTCAGCCATCAAAGCTGCCCCCCTTCGACCCGTTGCAGAACCTCAGCGGTGGAACCCGCGAACTCAGAGATCTTCTGCAAACCCGACATCTGCAGCACCCTTTTGATGTGGGGATTGGCTTCGACAAAAAAAAGCCGGCCTCCCCGTTCCTCTAACTCGCGGTAGCGGCCTAAGATTACTCCCAAACCTGAGCTGTCTATAAACTGCAGATCCTTGACGTCCATGATCAGGTACTTGATTTGCGGGTGGGTGGTAAAAGACTTGGTAATCTCTTCCTTAAACTGCGGTGAAGTATGCAGGTCCAGTTCGCCCCGGAGCTTCGCGATCAGTGCTTGTCCCACGGTGTTAAAGCTGCACTGCACAGACTTCCCTCCCAATTACCATGTTAAGGAATCTTTCGAGGCGAAGGCGGCTTCACCTGCTGGAAACGGTAAAAAAGGGGGTGAGTCCTCAGAAGACGGCTTCAGCCAAAGCTTGTGCCAGACGGCCGATCAAGGCCGGGAAGGACACTTTTCTCACGTCTTCGGCGACCGTCAGCACGCTGCTGCCGAGAACCTCGTCTGCGTACAGGACGGTGATCGTTCCTACCGCTTCCCCCTTGTCTATGGGCGGCCGAAGGTCTTTGTCGAGTTTGATCACAACCGAGAAGTCCACTTCTGTGCCCCGTTCCACCGTCACATAGAAGTCAGCAGGCACAACCACGTTTGCCAGGCGCGGGTCTCCCGTTGGACAGTCCAGAGCGCTGACCGCTGTTCCCTCAGGATAGAGCTGCAGGCTCTGGTACTTCCTGAAGCCGTAGTCAAGGAGAGTTCTTGCCGCACTTTCTCGTTCTTCTTCTGTTTGATGGCCGAGGGTCACGGCGATCAAGCGCAGGTTATCCCGCTCTGCGGTGGCTATCAAGCAGTAACCCGCTTCTGTGGTAAAGCCCGTCTTCATGCCGTCCACGCCGTAATAGCGCCGCAGCAGTTTATTGGCGTTCCAGAGAACCGGGATCTTGGTCGTGTCCGCCCTCATGGTGTACTCGTATGTGGACACATATTCCATGAGCCTGGGCACGGTCAAGGCGTGCCGGGCCAGCAGCGCGGCGTCCTTGGCGCTCATGAGATTGCATTCGCCGTTTTCTTCGGGCAGGCCTGTGCAGTTGACAAACCTGCTGGCTGTCAGACCGAGTTCCTGAGCGCGGCGGTTCATCAGTTCGACAAAAGCCGCCTCACTGCCTGCCATGTACTCGGCGACGGCTACCGCGGCGTCATTAGCTGAGCCCACAGCGATGGCGTAGACCAGCTCGCCGAGGGGCAGCTGCTCTCCAGCTTCCAACCAGATGCGCGATCCCCTCTTGCTCGCGGCAAAAGGGCTGGCCGTAACCAGATCGGTCAGAGCCAGCTCCCCACGCTCGACGGCCTCAAGGATCAGCACCAGTGTCATGAGCTTAGAAATGCTGGCCACGGGCACCGGCTCGTCGCTTGCCTTTTCCAAAAAGACCCGCCCGCTGTAGGGGTCCATGAGATAGGCAGCCCGGCCCGTAAGTTCTGCGGCCGTGCAGGCACCGCTGCACATCGTCCAGCAGATCAGCGCAGCCACAAGCCCGGCTGCCAAGCCTGTGCGCACAGCTGTAGCCCCCTTCCCCATTATCATAGATATGGGGCTGGGAAAGCCGTTATACGTCCCGGGCCGTGATTTTCCCGTAGACGAGGGGCCGGCGGGGAGGTTCGGCTTCGCCAATGACAAAGGCCGGCGCTGCTTCGACAACGGCTGCGGCCAACTGCTTCGGATCGTTGGCATGGATGCGGGCGAGGACATCGCCGGCAGACACGAGATCGCCCACCCCCACCTGCACCTCGATGCCCACGGCTAGATCGATCGCCGCATCTTTTGTGGCTCTTCCTGCACCCAAGTGCATTGCCGTCAGCGCCAGGGTGAGAGGATCGATCTCCTGGACGAAGCCGCGGCGCGGCGCAAGGATATCCTGCTGGAAGCTGGCTTGAGGAAGTAAGCTGATGTCTTCGGCAACACGCGGATCGCCTCCCTGAGCTGCGACCCATTCCTTGAACTTGTCGAAGGCCAGACCGCTTCGCAGGCTGTGTTCCAACCTAGACCTGGCTTCAGCGGCATCGGCCGCTGCACCCGCCAGAACAAGCATCTCTGTTCCCAGCTGCAGGCAGAGTTCGGTCAGGTTCCTGGGCCCCCGTCCCTGCAGCGTCTGAATGGCTTCTTTTACTTCCAGGGCATTGCCGATGCTGCGCCCCAAAGGCTGGTTCATGTCCGTGACCAGGGCAACCGTGGGCTTCCGCACCAATTTGCCGATCTGCACGAGGCTTTTGGCCAGCGCCAGAGCGTCCTCTTCTTTCTTAAGGAAAGCCCCCCGCCCCACCTTCACGTCCAGCACGAAACCATCGGAACCAGCGGCGATCTTCTTACTCATGATCGAGGAGGCGATCAGGGGGATGGACTCCACCGTGGCCGTGACATCTCTCAGGGCATAGAGCAGTTTGTCTGCTGGCGCTAGCTCTCCGCTCTGTCCCACCACGCTGATGCCGATCTGGTTCACCTGGTCGATAAACTCCCTGGCACTCAAGGACGTCTTGAACCCGGGGATGCTCTCAAGCTTGTCGACAGTCCCTCCCGTGTGCCCGAGTCCCCGACCGGACATCTTGGCTACGCGGACTCCGGTGCTGGCCACCAGCGGAGCAAGAACCAGGGTGGTCGTATCCGCGACACCTCCTGTGGAGTGCTTGTCTGCCTTGAACCCCTTGATGGCGCTCAGATCGAGTGTGTCTCCCGAGTTAGCCATGATCAGAGTAAGGTCCGCGGTTTCCTCTGCGTCCATACCCTGGAAAAAGACGGCCATGGCCCACGCTGCCATCTGGTAGTCGGGTATCTCACCGCGCACATAGCCGCTGACCAGAAATTCCAACTCTTCGCGGCTCAACCTTCCTCCATCGCGCTTTTTCTGGATCAGTTCTGCTGTCCGCATGTGCTCAACTCCTCACAGCCGGCATGATGTCTGCCAGGAAGCTGACACCCACCGTCGTGTAATCGACTCCGAAAAAGTCTGCCGCCGTCTTGGCCACGTCGGCAAAGGTGCCGCGCACTCCTAAAGGTACTGGGGTCACCTGAGGCCCTGTGACCAGCAGGGGTACGTACTCCCGCGAGTGGTCGGTGCTGGCCGTCGTAGGATCGCAGCCGTGGTCGGCCACGATCAGGAGCAGATCTTCCGGCTCCAGCAGCGCCAAGACTTCCGGCAGCCGGCCGTCGAATTCCTCAAGGCCTCGGGCATAGTTCTCCACATCGTTGCGGTGCCCCCAGAGCATGTCAAAGTCCACCAGGTTGGCGAAGATAAGGCAGTCCTCCTTCTTGGCGGACAAGAGCTCTACCACTCGGTCCATGCCTTCCTGGTTGCTCTTGGTGCTCACCGTCTCTGTTATGCCCCGTCCGGCGAAGATATCGTAAATCTTGCCCACACCGTAGACCGGGATTCCGGCTGCAGTCAGGGCGTCCAGTACTGTCTGCTGAAACGGGGCGACGCTGAAGTCGTGGCGGTTAGCGGTCCGCTTGAACGATCCGGGCTGGCCGACAAAGGGACGGGCGATGACCCTTGCTACCGCGTGGGGACCAGAAAGCAGCTCCCGGGCGATGCGGCACCATTCGTAAAGCTGTTCAAGAGGGACTATCTCCTCATGGGCTGCGATCTGAAAAACGCTGTCGGCCGAGGTGTAGACAATCGGGAAGCCAGTCTCCATGTGCTCTCTGCCGAGTTCGTCAATGATCACTGTCCCCGAAGCAGGGTAGTTGCCGAGAGTCCCGCGGCCTATACGCCGCTCGAACTCGGCAATCAGTTCGGCTGGAAAACCCTCAGGATAGGTCGGAAAAGGTGTCTCGAGAATCAATCCGGCGATTTCCCAGTGCCCCGTTGTAGTGTCCTTGCCTTTTGAGACCTCGGCCATCTTGCCCCAAGCGGCCTGGGGCTGGTCCGTGGGCGGAACTCCTTCCACGGTGATGATGTTACCCAGACCTAGCTTTTGGCAGTTGGGCATCTTAAGGCCACCCATTTTCTGCGACACATGGCCCAAGGTGTTGCTGCCTTCATCACCGTAAAGGTGAGCATCAGGCAGCTCTCCCACCCCTACGCTGTCCAATACGATTATTGTCAGTCTTTTCACTTACCTTCCCCTTTCCAAGCTCTAGGATGTGTCTTTTTATACACATCTCGCAGATGGCCTTTGTCTAGGTGAGTGTAGATCTGGGTG
>DURQ01000043.1 GCA_012840725.1 Bacillota bacterium | reverse complement strand
GATCGCCCTGGCCGAACAGGAACTGCTCGGGACGCAGCGCCCCACGGGATTCAGAAACCCATAGACCAAAAGAAGCACCGCCAAGGTGCTTCTCCATTTTCATCTCCAGCGTTCTTCTAATTTGGTTCCTCCGGCTTCTTTACCACAAACTGCCACCTCTCCCCTTCGGCACTTGCAGGGTCCAAGGTCGGGAAATCACAGCAGCTCAGCAGGGCAAAGCCAAACTCATCGCACAGCTCCGAAATCTGCTCAGGAAGCCACAGTTTCTGAACGTGGCGTTCCGCGACCCGTTCATACTTACCATCCGGCGTCAGCACGAAGAAAGTGAGGTCCATGGTGCAGACGCCCGCCGCCTCATCGTAAGCATTGTCCCAAAAATAGGCGAAGTCCTCGCGCAGGTCGGCGTAGGACTGGTTACCATAAAGTTCCCGCAGCTTCCAGGAAGAATTCAAGTCAAAGAGCCAGAGACCGCCCGGCGCCAGGAGCCGCTTGACGCTGGCGAACGCGGCCCGGAGATCCTCTTTTGTTGTGCAGTAATTCAGGACATCGCAACCGCTGATGGCCGTATCGAATGCACCCTCAACTGGGGAAAACGTCCGGAGATCGGCTGCATGGAAGGCAATATCCAGCCCGCGCTGCGCAGCTTTGCGGCGCGCCTCGGCCACCATGGCCGGGGACAGATCGACGCCGGTGAGCTGGCAGCCCAGCTCCGCCAGGGGTAGGGTCAAGTTGCCCGTACCGCAGCCCAGATCGACAACCGTGTGCGGTGCATGATCGTGGTATCTGCACAGTTCCAGCAGATAATCCACCCACTCAGCGTAATCCGCTTCCATGCAGAGGTCGTAGAACCTGGCCAGGATGGAGTAAGCTTCAGGCATCCCAGGCCACAGGCTGGGCATCGGCCCAGAGCCGCTCCAGAGAATAGTATTCACGGTCTCCCTCCAGGAAGACATGGACAATGACCGCTCCGAAGTCCAAGAGAATCCAGCTGTTGCCGGGCCCGCCCTCTTGGCGCAGCGGCTTCACGCCCTCTTTGGCCAGAGCATCGACCACCGCATCGACGATGGTCCGCACCTGCACGTGGGTCTCGGCGCTGCAGATCACGAAGTACTCCGTTTCTGCCATCACCTCAGGCATCTTCAGAACCTGCACATCGTCAGCCTTCTTGTCGTCTGCGGCGCGAGCAGCAGCCTTGGCTATCCTCACGGCGCTGGCTTCGGTCAAATCCCCACTCTCCTCTCCCTGTTTGGGTTAAAGTCCTTACCTATTATCACGGTCACTTCCGATCCTGCCCCAGCTTCCTCCTGGATGGAAGCGCCGAGAAACTCAGCTAAAGGCTTGACCCGCTCCGCGTTTTTGGGCGCAGTCACAACCAAAGTTGAGGCATGGTTGAAGTGGTCGGCATTGCCGTAGGATACCACGGTATAGCCGTACTCCTTCAGCAGATCGCTGACCTGCGAGGCGATCCCGGCCCGTCCGCTGCCGTTCAGTACAACCAGCTGCAGAGGTTCGGGCCTTCCCTTGACAATGGTATCGATCACCTGAGCAGCCTTCTGTTCGTTGACAATCCAGTACCAGCCCTCACTGCCCATCACCTGGCTGTTACCGGGCAGAACGGCGGTCTGCATTTTGTCTACAGAGAACTTGCCTGCCGATACAGCGAGGGACAGCACAGTCTCCCATGGCATGTTGGTATCGATGATCTTGAACATCTGGGCAACCAGCTGCGGCAGCCTTACCAGGCCAGTCGAACTGAGCATCTTGTCCGCCAGGGCTTCCACGAACTTCCTCTGCCGCTCTACCCGGCCTCCATAACTCTCGCCAAAGGGATCGACCAAGGAAATATCGCCCAAGCCATCGCGGTAGCGGACATACTGCAGGGCCTTGGCCCCGTTCAAAACCTGCGTCCCGGGATAAAGATCGATTTCCAAGCCTTGGGCCTTGTCCACATACTGCATGCGCTTCTCAACGGTGATTTCCACACCGCCCAAGATATCCACGAGCTGCTCAAAGCCGTTGAAGTCAGTGTGGACGTAGTAGCGGACAGACATCCCAACCAGCTGCGAAACAGCCTCCATGACCAGTTTCGCCCCGCCGTGGGCGTACAGCGCGTTGATGCGCTCCCAGCGCTGCCGAGAAGGCGACCACACCCTGGTGTCCCTGGGGATGGACAGTGCCCCAACATCGCCGGTTTTGGTGTCCACAGACAACAGGATGATCGTATCCGCCCTTGTACTTGCCTCGAGCTTATCGTCGGTGCCCAAAAACAGCACCAGCATACGCCCTTCATCAGTTCCACCGGCGTTCGTGGCTGCAGCCTGCCGGAGGTAGGTGTAGCGGGCAGTAAAGACCATAAGGATGATACCAATGGCAAAAAACAAGGAATAAAAGATGATCTGCCTGCGGCGGTTCTTGCGTTTCCAGGCGCGGCGCTCTTCCAGCTCTTGCCTTCGCCTGAGGACTTCTTCATCTGAAAGCATCATAGCCCCCCTCCCTATGTAGACTAATTCGCACTGTTTTCCTGACTTGGGGGTAGGGTCTGCTTATATAGCCCTTGACGGCGGATATAGTGTTCCACCGGTTCGGGAACAAGGTAGCGGATGGACACGCCTTCTCTGACGCGCTCTCTGATCTCCGTGGAAGAGATGGCCATGGCTGGCACCTGCAGGATATGGAAGCGCTCCTTGTGCCCCGCGACCCATTGGCGCGTTGCCTCAGGCAGGTGTTCGAGGGAAAAGCCCGGCCTGGTGGCGGCAACAAAATGCGCCATTTCCAGGCACCGGCTGCTGTCCTTCCAGCTGACGATATCGAAGATGGCATCTGCGCCAGTGATGAAGAACAGCTCCACATCGGGCCCGTACTGCTCCCTGAGGATGCGCAGGGTGTCAATGGTATAGCTCACCCCTACGCGATCTATCTCCGTCCTGGATACCTCAAAATAGGGGTTGGTCAGCGTGGCCAGAACTGTCATCATGTAGCGGTGCTCTGCATCGGTAACCTGGGCGCCTTCCTTGTGCGGAGGCCGGCCGGACGGAACGAACAGCACCTGAGACAGACCGAAGGTGCACCGCGCCCCTTCCGCTGTCACCAGGTGTCCATAGTGGATCGGGTCAAACGTGCCGCCCATGATGCCCAAGGCCTTAACCTTCCTGGTCATCTTCCAAATCTCCTTCAGGGCAGTTCGATTTTGGGCTCCACAGCCGGCCGGTACAGCAGGAAGATCCTGCCGATCTTCTGCACGACATCACAATCCAACGCTTCGGCGATTTCCTCGGCCAGCTCAGCAGGATCATCGAGGCAGGTCTTCAGGACCCTGACTTTGATCAGCTCCCTTGCCTCAAGGACCAGATCAAGCTGGTCAACGATCTCCTCCGACAGGCCGCCCTTACCGATCTGGAAGACAGGTTCCAGTTCATTTCCCAGGCTGCGCAGATACGCCCTTTGCTTACTTGTCAGCATCAAAAACCCTCATTCCATATATTCAAACTCTAATTCTCCAACCTTCACGGTTGCTCCTTCCGGAATGCCCATTTCCGCCAGTTTCCGGTACACCCCAATTTTTGCAAGAAGGGTCTGGAGATAGCGGACTGTCTCCCGGTTGTTCAGGTCCAGCCTGCGCAGAAACCGCTCAAGGCCGGGCCCTTCCACGATGTACTCACCGTCCACCTCAGTGATGGTGAAATCCTCCAGCGGGGCAGGTTCCTCCTTTGGCAGCACAAGCTCCTGCACCTGTTCGGCCGCGGGTTCTGCTTTCTTCAGGTCGCGCACCATCTGTCCGGCGCGCCTCATGAGGGCATCCACGCCATGTCTGGTCGCGGCAGAGATCGCGAAGAACTCCTGCCCGCGGCTGGCTGCCAGTTCCTTTAGGCGGGGCAGGTTGGCCTGGGCTTCTGGCAGGTCTGCCTTGTTGGCCACCAAGATCTGCGGGCGTTCCGCAAGCTCTGCATTGTAAAGGCGCAGTTCCTCGTTGATCTTGTGGTAATCATCCACTGGATCCCGCCCGTCAACACCAGCGGCGTCGACGATGTGCAGCAGAAGGCGCGTCCTCTCTATGTGGCGCAGGAACTCCATGCCCAGCCCAACACCGGTGTGGGCTCCCTCGATCAGTCCAGGGATATCTGCCAGCACAAAGGAGTTTCCTTCTTCGAGCGCCACCACCCCTAAGTTGGGCTGCAGTGTGGTGAAATGGTAGTTGGCGATCTTGGGGCGAGCTGCCGAGACCACTGACAGCAGAGTAGACTTCCCCACATTGGGGTACCCCACCAGCCCCACGTCAGCGAGGAGCTTCAGTTCGAGCTGCACCCAGAGCTCAGGCCCGGGCTCACCGCGCTCGGCAAAAGCCGGAGCTCGCCTGGTTGGCGTGGCAAAGCGTGCATTGCCCCGTCCACCCCGCCCGCCGGGCAGAACGAGAACCCTGCTTCCCGGCACGGTGAGATCGAGGAGCACTGCGCCAGTCTCATCGTCTTTCACAATCGTTCCAGGAGGGACCCTGATCTCCAGATCTTCACCATCGCGGCCCGCCATGTCCTTAGAACCCCCCGGTTCTCCCGAGGGCGCGACGAATTTGCGGCGGTAGCGGAAGTCCATGAGTGTGGACAGCCCTTCATCCACCACGAAGTAGATGCTGCCGCCCCTTCCACCATCGCCTCCCGACGGACCGCCGGCAGGGATGTACTTCTCCCGCCGAAAGCGGACCACGCCGTCGCCGCCGTTGCCGGCCTTGAGATAGATGCGGGCTCGATCGATAAACATGTCTTGTCCCTCCCGAAAAAAATCCCCTTTGCACCGAAGCACAAAAGGGGATCTTTCTTACGCAAGCACCGCGTCTGCTAAAACGCTGACCGCTTTTCCATTCTTTCCTCTGCGTTCGAAGGAAACGTAGCCATCCACTTTGGCAAACAGGGTGTCATCGCTTCCCAGGCCAACGTTGAGACCTGGCTTGATCCGGGTTCCCCGCTGCCGGACGATGATACTTCCCGCTGTCACAAACTGTCCATCATGGCTTTTCACGCCCAGGCGCTTCGCTGCCGAATCCCGGCCGTTCTTAGTGCTTCCGGCCCCCTTCTTGGAGGCGAAAAGCTGTAGATTCATCCTCACGGTATGGCACCTCCTTCACACGAACATATCGCTTGTATTCCTTCTCCGTGGCTTTGAGTCCTGTAAAGAGAACTCCCAGGATGAGCTGGGATCGCTGCCACTGATCATGGGGCAGCTCCCTGGGAAGAAGGCATTCCAACAATCCATCTTCTTCTGACACAACCACCTGGCACGGCACGCCCACGACTTCTGTGAGGCCCAGCACCGCCGTCTGAGTCAAGGCAGACACTGCTGCACAAACAATGTCCTGTCCTTGGTCAGCGTATCCGGCATGCCCCTGAGCACGGAAGCCGTGCCAGCCCTGCGGCGACTTCAGAAACTCAATGCGGATCATAATTCTCAAGCAGTGATCGATTCAACAACCAGTTTGGTGTAGGGTTGACGGTGGCCCTGCTTCTTCTTGTAGTTCTTCTTGGGCTTGAACTTGAAGACGATGATCTTCTTCTGCTTGCCCTGCTTCACGGCCTTGGCCACTACCTGCGCACCCTCAATGTAGGGTTTGCCCACCTGGATCTGACCATCCTTGTTCACCAAAAGGACTCGGTCGAAGATGACCTCGTCGCCTTCGTTAACAGCGAGTTTCTCGACGTAGATGGTATCACCTGCGGACACGCGGTACTGCTTACCACCGGTTTCGATGATGGCGTACACCTCGTGCACCTCCTTCTCCAGACTCGCCATAGAGGTACCCCAAAGGGATTTCCGACCTCTTCTGAGCGGTTTCAGCGGCCGGTCCTCCCGACCGGCGCACTTACATCAGACATTCTAACATCAACGTTCGTCCCTGTCAATTCTGGTTTTCCGCCAGTCGGGCCACGGCACTGGTGCGGTAGACCTCGACTACTTCCACCTCAACGGTTTGGCCTACCAGAGCCGAGCAATCCAGGCACTCAATCGCGTAGCCGTGGAGGCGCGCCAGGCCGCTGCGGCGGTTCCTTGCATGAGGTTCCAGGATCTGCACCTCAAGCCGATCCCCCACCATCACCGGGAGAGCCCTCCTTTCCAGGGCTTCCGCCGTCCCGCAGGAGATCTCGTACTCTCCTTTAGGCAGGTCTTCGTCACCCCGCACAAACACCGGCTTACCAGTTTCCTTCTCCAAGAGCTCCAGGTACTTGCCTCCCGGCCCGATCAGCTGCGCAGCCACAGCCGGATGGCAGCGCACCAGAACTGCGGGGACATCGTCTTCGGCTGCCGCCGCCCGGACAGCTCTGGCAGCGGCCAGGGCGGTTGTGGGATCGGAATCCACGCGGCCAGTGCCCCGGCAGAGGGGACATTCCACTTCCAGCATCTGTGCGAGGGGCCGCTTGGCTTTGCGGCGGGTCAGCTCTACCAGTCCGAGGCGTGTAAAACCGTACAGTTTCGTGCGGGTCTTGTCTGCGCCCAGGCTTTCCGCAAGACGGGCCAGCACCAGCTCGCGATCGGCTTCCCGCATCATGTGCACAAAGTCGATGATCACTATGCCGCCGATGTTGCGCAGGCGGAGCTGGCGGGCGATCTCTCCTGCTGCCTCCAAGTTGGTCGTCAGGACTGTATCCTGCAGGTCGGCACCGCCCACGAACCTGCCCGTGTTCACGTCGATCGTGTGGAGAGCCTCTGTCTGAGCGAAAACCAGGTAACCGCCGCAGTCCAACCAGACCCGAGGACTGCGGGCTCGCTCCAGATCCTTGTCCAGGCCCATGTATGTGAAGATGTTCAGTTTGCCTTCGTATAGTTCAGCTTGGGAAGAGGGGAGATCTAGATCATCCAGCTCCCGCTGGACTCGGTTCTGCAGAGCCTTGGTATCAACAATGATCTCCGTCTGCTCCGGATCGTAGAGATCCCGCAGGATGCGGTAGATAAGATCATGGTCTCGATAAATCAGCGGGCCACTGCCCTTGGATCTGAACTTGCGCTGGATGCGCGACCACTCTTGGAGAAGGGCATCCAGATCTTCCTTGAGCTCTTCCTTTTCCGCCCCTTCGGCCATGGTGCGCACGATCAGGCCCATACCTTCGGGCTTGAGCTCCTCAGCCAGTTCTTTCAGGCGGGTCCGCTCGTCCTCACACGAGATCTGCCGCGAGATACCCACACTGTTCTGGGAGGGAAGCAGCACCACGAATCGCCCCGGCAGCGTAATATGCGTGGTCACCCGCGGACCTTTGGCTCCCTCCGCTTCCTTTACCACCTGCACCAAAAGAGAGTCACCGCTGCGAAGCTTGCGGGCGGCCTGTTCATCAGGGAGGTCGGCCAGGAAGAGGAAGGCGTTTTTGCTCAGGCCAATGTCCACAAAGGCCGCGTCCATCCCGGGCAGGACATTTTCCACTCGGCCTTTGTAGATGTTGTTCATCAAGCGGTCCTGGACATCGCTTTCCAGGTAGTATTCTACCAGCCGGCCGTCCTCCACCAGGCCGACCTGAACATGCTGCAGCAGGGAAGATATGACTATCTTTCTGTCCATGTGAAACCTCGATTCCCCAAGGGAGGTTGGTAACAGCTCCCCGCTTTCTTGAACTGGCCCAATCTGGTGACAACCGCCTCCGCCTGGTTGAAGCCCAGCAGCAGGGCCATTTCCTCGACGCGAAGGTTCCCTTCTCGTCCCACGGCCGCCATGAGCTCGACTTCCGCCCCGCCTGACACATCCTCGATCCGCACCAAGCCGTGTACCAGGGGCAGCAGGTCAACCTGACGGCTCCCCTTCTTAGTCTGCCGTTCTACCACAAACTTATCCTCCCCCTGCAGCTTCTGCCAGCGCTGCTGCAGTGACTCAGAGGACATGCCCGGCAGTTCCAGCTTCCACAAAGCGGCATTGATCTCGCTCATCAAAGAAGGGGTTCCTTCCGCAAGGCGCTCTGCCTGAAGCACTTTGAAGCCCGGGGGAATGTGATTGTTGTAAACCTCGATAAAGTCTGCAGGGTCCATGTCTTCAGACAGGCGCAGATCGGCGTACTCCGCCTCGGAGAGCGCTCCCACCGGCAGGGCAAAGCCGTAGCTGATCTGCGGCCGGGGCGAGAACCCCTCTGATAGGGCGACTGGCAGGCCCGCCCGCCGCAGTGCCCTCTCCATGGCCCGCGCCAAGTCGAGGTGGGATACAAACCTCACTTCTGGCCCTTTACTGAACTGAAAGCGAATGGTACTACCCACGCCCGGCCACCTCCACGAGCCTGTTAACCACGGGCAGCTTGAAGCATACCCCGCACCGGCTGCAGCGGTCCCAGCGGCAGTCCGGAGTGGGCACTGCCTCCTGAGCCAGCTGCCACTCCCGCCGCAGAAACTCGTCGTCCACCCCGGGGCTCAGATGCGACCAGGGCAGGGGTGCCTCGGGATCGAGCCAGCGCTGGGCATAGTCCCTTGGATCAAGCCCAACTTCCTGGAAGGCCTGAAGCCAGCGGTCGAAATGCAGCTGTTCGCCCCAGCTGTCGAACTGGCAGCCGAGATCGACTGCCCGCTCCAGCACTGCCGCGAGCCTCCTGTCGCCCCTGGCAAAAACGGCCTCGAGAAAACTCTGCTCCACCTGGTGGAAGCTGAACTGTACCCCGGGACGCCTCAGCCGCTTCTGGAGGTATTCCTGCTTGGCAGTGAGCACCTCCAGGGGATCCTGCCCCATCCACTGGAAGGGTGTATGGGGTTTGGGGACAAATGAAGCCACACTGACAGTGACTTCCGGCCTCTTGCGGGATGTGCGGGACTCGCGGCCCCACTCCAACACGCTTCGGGCGAGATCAGCGATCCCGTCCAGATCAGCCTCCGTCTCAGTGGGAAGTCCGATCATGAAGTAAAGTTTGATGCGGTGCCAGCCCGCCTGGAAGGCGCCCTGCACCACTTCTTTCAGGTCCTGGTCAGTCACATTCTTGTTGATCACATCCCGCAGGCGCTGCGTGCCTGCCTCGGGAGCGAAGGTAAGCCCTGTCTTACGAGCCTTCTGAATCTCCTGGGCCAGCTCCACTGCGAACGAATCTAAACGCAGGGAAGGCAGGGCCACTGTCACGCCGCAGCCCTGGTAAGCCTCGATCAGATCGGCAACCAGAGAACGGATCTGGCTGTAGTCGCCGCTGGACAGCGATGAGAGGGAAATCTCGTCATAACCGGTACTCTGAACCAGTTTCTCCACCTGAGCCTTGATCTGTTCAGGGTCCCTCTCCCGCACCGGCCGGTAGATCATGCCGGCCTGGCAGAAACGGCAGCCCCTGGTGCAGCCCCGGAGGATCTCAACCATCACCCGGTCGTGGACTACCTCCGCATAGGGTACCACAAAGTCTTCAGGGAAAGGCAGGGCACCCAGATCGGGCGCAACCCGTTTTTCGATCTGGGCGGGGATTCCCGGGTAAAGCGGCTCTAATCCTTGGAACTTCCCATCCTCATAGACTGGACGGTAGAAACTGGGGACATACACGCCCTTCAGTTTGGCAAGTTCCCTGAGCATCTCCTGGCGGCCTGCCCTCTGCTGCTTAAGGGTTTTGACCATGTCCAGGATTTCGTGGATGACTTCCTCGCCCTCACCCAGGACAACAAAATCGAAGAAATCGGCAAGGGGCTCGACGTTAAAGGCGCAGGGACCGCCCGCGAGCACCAGCGGATCGCTTTCACCCCGCTGACTGCTGCGCCGGGGAATGCCTGCCAGATCCAGCATCTTCAGGATGTTGGTGTAGCTCAGTTCATGCTGCAGGGTGAAGCCCACCAAATCAAAGGACGCAAGATCGCTGCCCGATTCCAGCGAACTTAAGGGGATTGCCCGCTCTTCCATCAGCTGCTGCATGTCCACCCAAGGGGCATAGACCCGTTCAGCCAAGGCATCACTGCGGCCGTTAACTATGGCATAGAGGATTTTGAAACCCAGATGCCCCATGCCCACATCGTATATATCTGGAAAGGCCAGTGCCATCTTGACCCGATCTGGAGACCATTCCTTGTGCTGCGCGTTCAACTCGTGGTTGGTGTAGCGCGCGGGCTTGGTCACCAATGGCAAGAGCGGCAATAGGCGCTTGTCCATAGAACCACTCCTCTCCGTGTGCAGTCAGGGAAGCCTGCGCGCCGGCACTGAGCCCAAGCGGCAGGACAGCCCGTGTTCGAACAGTGCTCCGATCAATTCAAGTTCCCCAACAAACCCAGCGACCCTGCCCTCTGCGTCCACAACCCAAACCAGGTGGTAACAGGGGGGCTTCAGCCTGCGCAGCACCTCGCCCAGGGAACTCTCAGCTGTGGCAGCCAGGTGCCTAACAGTCACGACTTTTCCAAGCTCCAAATGGCGTTTTCTGCTTGTCAGATAGCGCATGAAAGCATAGGCAGCGCTGTCCTGCTCGTTCCGGGCCGCGAAAAATAACATGATACCTGTGAGGAGCACTAAGATGAAATTATACCTCTGGCAGATCACATTGTAAACGGCCCAGGCTGTGAGCAGCACGCTGAAGACCTGGCCAAGCCTGGCCGCGGTGCGGGTAGCCCGGGCAAACCCCTGGCAGCGCGCCATGATGCTGCGCAGCACACGCCCCCCGTCAAGGGGAAGCACAGGGATGAGGTTAAAGAGGGCCATTCCTAAGTTGGCCTGGGCAAAAAACCGGAACCAATAGGGGTTGATCGTAAGATGGGGGAACACTGCGTAAGCTGCTCCCACAAGGAGCAGGTTGCTCAGGGGGCCGGCTGCAGCTACCAGCCATTCCCTTTCTGGGTTGAGCTGTAAAAAGGCTTCAATACGGGCCACTCCGCCAAAGGGCAAAAGCTCGATGTCTGCCACCGGGAGCTTGTACCTGGCCGCCACCACCACATGGAAGCCCTCATGCCACAAAACGATGGCGAACAGGAGCAGCGCTTCCCCAATCCTCCCCCAGTACAGCGCGATCAGCAGGAAGAGAATGAAAAAGGGATTCACTTTGAGCGGAATCCCAAAACAGCTGCCTATGCGCATCTCCTCACCAGCCAGCGGTGGTTTCAGTCCACCCTTTGAGCCAGGTCTGCCACTGCGGCAGTCTTTCAGCCAGATCTATGCGCTCCAGCAGAGGCTGGAGGGAGATATCGGTGGTGACAACGTAGTTCACATACTCGGTAACTGGTCTGACCAGCTCAAGTTCACTGTAGACCAATGCGGCGATCACCGCGAATATGACAGCCGCAAAGACCAAATGGCGGACAAAACGCTCAGCCACGATCAGGCACCCCCTCACGGCAAGTATATGCCCTGTGATGCCTGATCATGCTCCGTGCCTCTACTTCGTCCCTCTTTTGACGTTCTTCACCGGAATGTTAGCGATCAGAGCAACCGAATCATCGCTCTTGTCGAGGTTGACTTCCAGACCCTCTTCGTCAATTTCCAGGTACTTGGTGATCACCTGGATCAGATCCTCTTTCAGGGCTTCCAAAAGGCCGGGAGAGAGACTGGCCCGGTCGTGCACGAGTACCAAACGGAGACGTTCCTTGGCCCGGTTCTTGCTGCCGTCGGAACCACCGAAAAGCCTGCTGAGAAACTCGAACATGCCGCTCCCTCCTCTTAGTGGGCTTCTCCGCTGAGGAGCCGCTTGAACCAGTGCATAACCTTCCGTTCATTGAGGTCCATCAGCGGCACGTCCTCACCCAACAGACGGCGGACGATGTTGCGGTACGCCTGACCCGACCGAGACCGGGAGTTGGTCACCACCGGTTCGCCCTTGTTGGTGGAAACAATAATGTCAGGATCGTCGGGCACAACGCCCAGAATCTCAATGGCCAGAATGTCGTCAATGTCGCTGATACTCATCATATCGCCACGGCGAACCATGCCCGGACGCACCCGGTTGATGATCAGCTGCGGCTCGTAGAGCCCTTCAGCCTCCAAAAGGCCTATGATCCGGTCGGCGTCCCGTACGGCAGCGATCTCTGGTGTGGTGACCACGATGGCCGAGTCAGCACCGGCGATGGCGTTTTTAAAGCCGTGTTCGATACCTGCCGGGCAGTCGAGAAGCACAAAGTCAAAGTCCTCTTTGAGTTCCTTGACGAGCTGCTTCATCTGCTCGGGCGTAACGGCATCCTTTTCTCGGGTCTGAGGGGCGGGCAGGAGTACCAACCTGTCGCCATACTGCTTGTCCTTTATGAGAGCCTGCCGCAGCCGGCACTGCCCTTCCACCACGTGGAGAAGATCATAGACAATCCTGTTTTCCAGACCCATGACCACGTCCAGGTTTCGAAGACCGATGTCGGTATCGACCAAGCAGACTTTCTGCCCCATGGCCGCCAGGCCGGTCCCCAAATTGGCAGTAGTCGTGGTCTTGCCTACTCCGCCTTTTCCGCTTGTGACTACGATGACTTTGCCCAAAACCAGTTCCTCCCTCAACCCTTAATGGTTGTAAACTGACAGCTGGATACGATCTCCCACAACCCTGGCGACCTCCGGGCCCTCGGGCTGAGGAAGCTTCTCATCTGGCGCCCGTGAGATAAGATGAGCAATGCGCAGCTGAGTGGGCTCCAAGCGGAAGGCAAAGACAATCGCATCGGTCTTGCCCTCTGCGCCGGCATGGGCCACGCCTCTCAGCGAACCAAGCACAAGGATGTCACCGGTGCAGACGATCTCGGCACCGGGGTTGACATCGCCCATCACGACCACGTTCCCATCATAGTGCAGCCGCTGTCCCGAACGGATGGTGCGTTTCACCAGCAGGGTACTGTCTTCCACAGACCCCCGCTCTTCGCTGTTCTGCTGGCTTACGCTGGGAGTAACTGACCATTGGGGCGGCCTGCGATCGAGGACCATCCCGTACCGGGCGATCAGCCGCTCGATCTCGTCCAGCTGGCTTAAGCTGAGCGTTCCCTGCTTGACCAGGAGTTTGGCGGTGCTGCCTTGGAAAAAACTCTGGGAGGCAATGAGCTGCTGCTCTAGCGCATCCAAAACTGCGGTGAAGTTCGTTGAATCGTTAATCGTTACTACCAGCCCGTCACGGCTGCCCTTGATTGCACACAGCTGAGTGTTCATGACCCGTCAACTCCTAACTTCCCAAGCTTATTTCTTCAGAAGTCCTCCTTACTCCTGCTCACTCTTCCTCGCCACTTGCGTCTAATCCGAAATAGGCGTCAAAGATCCTGCGGGCGATGGGCGTTGCGGTGCTGGACCCTCCGCCGCCCTTTTCCACTACCACAGCCACCAGCACTTCCGGATCATCGGCCGGGGCGAATCCCACAAAAAGTCCGTTGGAGATACTGCCCGCCACTTCCCAAGTGCCCGTTTTGCCAGCAATGGGGACGGGGAAATCGCCCATGGCAGTCCGGGCTGTGCCTCTGGGATGGATGATCGGCTGACGCAGCGCTTCGAGCAGCGCATCCCAGGTAGAAGGCTTAGCCACAACTTCCCGGGACAGTTCCGGCTCTGCCCTAAAGACCACTGTCCCATCGGGTGCCTCGATCTCTTTCACGATCTGCGGGGTGTAGATCTTTCCCCTGTTGGCGATAGCAGCATAGGCCTGGGCTAGCTGCAGCAGGGTCATCTGGTGGAATCCCTGGCCGATGGAGATCTGCTCCGTATCCGTAGGATACCAGTTCTGTTCCGACACGGGCCGGTCTTTGAAAGCCTCGCGCTTCCATTCCCGGCTGGGCACGATCCCTGTGGCCTCTGGGGGGTAGAGCTCTAGACCGGTTGGCTGCCCGAACCCAAGTTCCCGCATCCAGGCAGAAAGGCGGTCGATGCCAACCTTGGCCCCATTGTCAGCGAAATAGTGGTTGCTGGACATACCGAGGGCGTCATTGAGGTTGATCTGCCCGAAAGGGGCCAGCCCCATGTTGATCACCCAGTCCCTGACCCCGTACTGACTCACTCCCGTAGCATTGAAGCGGTCTTTGGGGCCCATAACCCCTTCTTCCAAAATGGCCAGGGCAGTTACGGGCTTGAAGGTAGAGCCTGGGCCGTAGAGCGCTTGGGTCGCTCTGTTGAAAAGGGGCAGCCTGGGATCGGAGATCAGGGCATTGTAATACTGGTTGCGCTTGGACTGGTCATTGAGCACCGCCGGATCATAACCGGGGATGCTGGCCATGACCAGGATCTCCCCGGTCTTTGGGTTCATAACCAGCACCGCACCGGTCTGGGTGCCCGGGTTGTCTTCTAGGGTGAGGATGTGCTCAGCAAAGGCTTCTTCTGCCACCTTCTGCAGGCGGGAGTCGATGGTCAAAGTGATGTTGCATCCCGGTACGGGCTCGAGGATGTTCACGGTCCGGATGGGACGGCTGAGGGCGTTCACTTCCACAGTCATCGTCCCGTTCTCGCCCCTGAGCAGCGTTTCGTAGGTGCGTTCGATTCCACTCTTGCCTATTAGGTCACTGCCCCTGTACGTCGTTCCGAAGTCCTGCAGCTCGCTGGCGCTGATGATCCCCAGATACCCAAGGACATGGGCTGCGAGGCTCCCCTGCAGGTACTCCCGGACCGGTTCTTCTTCGATGAAGATGCCAGGCAGGTTGACCCGGTTTTCTTCGATGGCGACGAGCGTCTCCGGCGCCACCTCCCGCTGGATGCGCACCGGTTCGTAGGGGAATCCCCTCCCCTTTTCGATGGCCTCAACCAGCTCTTCGCTGGTCATCCCCAGCAGATCGCTCAGCAGTGCCATAACACTCTCGTCATTCTCCGGAAGGCCTCCCGGAACCACAGAAACGGTGAAGGCCCATTTACTGCGCACCAGCACCTGTCCATCCCGGTCTCTGATCTCTCCGCGGGCGGGAAGCAGGCGCAGCTGGCGCATGCGGTTTCCGTCAGCCAAACGGGCGTAGTAATCGCCCTTGGCCAGCTGCAGATACCACAGGCGTCCCACGATGATGGCGACGCAGAACAGGACGATCAGAAAAAGAACGACGAGACGCTTCTCCTTTTCCACTTCTGTCACTGACGTCACCCCGTTCTTTTCACCAGTTCATCATGATCAAGAAGGCGCCTGTAGAGCCGGGCGAGGGGCCTGTAGAGCAGAGTCCCCAAGACCGCGTTGACTATGCTCACAACTGCGATCCTGGACCAGAGGTTCACTGTCCACGGCCGCGACAGGCCGAAGGAAGCGGCTCCCAGAAGGTACATCACCTCGCCAAGGGCCGTCCCGAACAGGAGGCAGCACAGGCGCACCAGGAAGTTCTCGCGATAAAAGCGCTGGACGACGAGGCCCACCGCCAGAGCCACGAGCACGAACACGCCCGCGTGCAGCGTGATAAACCGGCCCACCACCAGATCCTGGGCTAGACCGGCCGCAAACCCAACACCCACCGCCTCGCCCAAAGGCATGATCATGGCTGCAAGCAGGGTCAGCATAAGCATGAGTTCTGGCTTAACACCGCCGAAAGCGATACCAGGCACCCCGGCGGTCTCCAGGACCAGGGCGAGCAGCAGCAGCAATCCACAGACGACAAATCTCATCTCAGTTCTCTCCGTTGCCCTGAGGCAGTACGATCAAGACGTACTCCAGCCGGTTGAAATCGACAAAGGGACGCACAACGGCTGTAAAGGACAAGTTGTACTGGCGGGGTTCAACCGCGATCACCTCGCCGATGGGGATGTTCTTCGGGTATACCGTGCTCACGCCGGAAGTCACGATCACATCGCCCACTTCCACTACCGTATCGCGGCTGAGGGGCCTGGCCGCCAAAGTCTCCCGGTCAGCCTGTCCCCCTTCCACCAATACTAAATCTCCGGTGGCCTGCACCAAACCACCGGTCGCGCTCTGCGCATCCACGATCAGCAGAACGGTGCTGGAGTAGCGCGAACAGGATATGACGCTGCCCACCACTCCTTCACTTGTCACCACGGCCATGCCCTGCTGAACGCCATGGGCAAAACCCTTATTCAAAATGATAGTGCTCTCCCAGTTGCTGGGAGAGCGACCGATCACTTCTGCAACCAGCAGGTCATGCTCCCGTTCATTCTTGAAATCGAGGGCTTCCCGCAACCATTCGTTTTCCCGTCTGTAATTTCTCAGCTCCAGCACTTCCGCCCGCAGTTCCTTAACCTGCTTCTCCAGTTCAGCGTTCCGCTCTTTCAAGGTACTGAGGGTGTGGATGTTCTCCACAGTCTGCAGGATAAAGCGCTGTACTCTTGTGAACGCCCACTGAAAGGGAACCAAGATGTCACGGCCGATGCCCTCAAGCAGCCCGATGGTGAGTCGAGATGAAGAGGTGTAGTGGATCGTGCCCACCATGATGACCACAAGCAGTATGATCAGGGGAACCTTCCAGCGCAGGATGTGTTCCAACACTCGCTTCACCGCCTATCAACTCCGGCGCCAGCGTTAGTAGCGCTTCTGTCCAAGCGTAACGCGCTGCAGCACGTCGAAGTGCTTGAGGACCTGCCCAGCCCCTTCCACCACAGCTGTCAGAGGATGTTCGCAGATATGTACTGGCATGCCCGTTTCCCTGATCAAGAGTTCATCGAGGCCCTTCAGCATCGCTCCGCCGCCGGCGAGGACAATACCCCGATCCATGATGTCCGCAGCCAGCTCGGGAGGAGTCTGCTCTAGCGTCACCTTCACGGCATCGACGATGGCCTGGATGGGCTCTTCTAGAGCCGAGTGGATCTCAGTGGAAGAAACCACCACTGTCTTGGGCAGGCCGGTAACGAGATCCCGGCCCCGCACTTCCATGGATTCTTCTTCTTTTCCTTCGATCAGGGCGTACCCGATTTCGATCTTGATCTTCTCAGCTGTCCGTTCTCCGATCAGAAGGCTGTACGAACGGCGGACATACTGGACGATGGCTTCGTCCATTTCGTCGCCGGCAACCCTGATGGAGCGGTGAGCAACGATGCCCCCAAGAGAGATCACTGCCACTTCAGTTGTCCCGCCACCGATATCCACGATCATGGTCCCCATGGGTTCCTGCACGGGCAGCCCTGCGCCGATCGCCGCTGCCATGGGTTCCTCGACCACCCGGGCATCCCGTGCTCCCGCCGAAAGGGCGGCATCGATCACGGCCCTCTTCTCGACTTCCGTGACTCCAGAAGGTACCCCGATCACCACTCTGGGCCTTCTGAAGCGAGAGCGCCGCATCGCCTTGCTGATGAAGTCCCTGAGCATGCGCTCGGTGACCTCAAAGTCGGCAATGACCCCGTCCTTCAAAGGCCTGATTGCCACGATATTGCCTGGGGTCCTGCCAACCATCTCTTTGGCTTTGTTGCCCACGGCGAAGATTTCATTGGTATCCCGATCGATCGCCACCACTGACGGCTCGTTGATGACTATACCCTTTCCTTCCACCAACACAAGGGTGTTCGCTGTTCCCAGATCGATACCGATGTTTTTGCTGAAGCGCCTGAAGAACATGAAGTTTCCCCTTCCTTTTATAGCAGTCCGTGTTCCCTGAAGCTGAAATACCGGTTATCGCCGACGATAATATGGTCCAAAACGTCAATACCGAGTACCGCCCCTGCCTCCCTCAGGCGCTCAGTCGTAGTTATGTCCTCTCTGCTGGGAGTTAGATCACCGCTGGGATGGTTGTGGACGAGGATGAGGGCAGCGCTGCTTCGTTTGATGGCTTCCTTAAACATCTCCCGGGGATGAACTAGGGAGGCTTGCAGATGCCCAATAGAGACCGTCTTCTTGGCAATAACCCGGTTCTTGGTATTGAGCATGATGATCATGAAGTGCTCTTTGTCGGCTAAGCTTAATTCGCGCAGCACCAGCTGGGCTGCATCGGCGGGGCTGTTGACCACGCCCTGAAACTCCATGCGGGACTCTGCCAGCCGCTTGGCCAGCTCAAACGCGGCCAGGATATCTGCAGCCTTAGCAGGGCCTATACCGTTCACCGCGACGAGTTCCTCAAAACTTGCTGAGGCTATGTTGGCCAGAGAACCGAAGCGGGCAAGGAGCTTTTCCGCTAGAGTGAGTGCGGACTCTCGCTGGTTTCCCGTACGCAGGAGGATAGCCAACAGCTCTTTGTTGGCCAGACGCTCCGCTCCATGGCGCCTCAACCGTTCCCTCGGACGTTCCTCCCTGGGGACGTCTTTCATCCTGATTGGGGTATCCACATGCTGCTCCTTTCCCCAATCCCTGGGCAGGTTCAGGAACTACGTGGCGGGAAAAACCTCGATCCCGAAGGGCCGCAGCTTCTCTACAAGTTTGGGCATGGGCAGGCCTACAACATTATAATAGCAACCTTTTATGCTCTGTACAAGTAGACCGCCAAAACCCTGGATGCCGTAGGCACCGGCTTTATCAAAGGGTTCTCCTGTGGCTATATAACCGGAAATTTCTGCCGCACTGAGCCTGCGGAACTGCACTTCAGTTGTTTCGCTGAAGACCTCTGCTTCCTGACCACCTACCAGCAGGGCGACAACAGTAGTCACCTTGTGCTGGCGGCCGCTGAGGGCACAGAGCATTTCTTCTGCTTCGGCGGCATCTTTGGGTTTGCCCAAGATGCGGCCGTCCAGAACAACGATGGTATCGGCTCCGAGCACCAGAGCAGCGGGGTTTTGGACACTGACCGGTTTGGCCTTGGCCACTGCGTTTGCTCTCGCCGTTTCCAGAGGATCGCCAGATGCCTTTTCCTTGACGGGCAGCGCCTGAATCCGGAAAGTCAAACCGAACTGTTCGAGCAGGGCTTTGCGACGAGGTGATTGCGAGGCTAAGATGAGATCCATGCGCCATGCACTCCAATGTGAACAAGCATCATTTTTATATTCACCCTGTCGGTCCAATTCCCTTCTCAAAAAAAGAGAGCCCATCAAGGACTCTTCGCCTCATCTCCGGCGGTGGGGAATTGTGGTCGGGCCCAGTTCCTTCCCCATTTCCACGAGATACTTGTCGATACCGATCCTGTTTCTGTTAAGCTCCCAGCCATCCGCGTGGCGGTAGCTTTCCCAGGCCCAATCCCAAGGGATGATCAGCTGCTCCTCCAGATCAGCCTGGCGCTTGCCCGCCTCGTAATCCTGCACAGCCTCCCCTCCATCCCGCTCAGTAAGCCCGCTGCAGTTCGATGCCCTGGTAGTAGTATTGCAGGATCTGATCGTAACTATACCCCTGCTCGGCCATGCCCTGCGCACCGTACTGGCTCATGCCGACGCCGTGCCCATAGCCCCAGACGGAAAACACCATCTCCTCGCCCATGATCTCCGCCGTAAACCATGTGGAACGCAGGTTGAGACGCTCCCGGATCTCCCTGCCGCTGAACCACCTGTCGCCGGCCTCAACGGTCTTGGCGCGCCCCGAAGGATAGCGTTCGATCACCTTGAAGTTGTTGACCCTGTCCACACCCAGCACCTCCGCCAGCTTTCCCAAGGAGATGGTGGCGGTGGAGTAGTGCACGGGGGAGTTTATGCTGAACGGATCCTCCACTGAACGCAGGTAAGGCAGGGCTTCATTCCAGTAATGCTCCGAGTTTTCGGTCCGGCCTCCGCTGGTGGAATGATAAACAGCCAGGATGGGTTCGCCCCCATAGACCGCAATCAATCCTTCGGTTTGCTTAACGGCCTTGCGGATCTTGCGCTGCAGGACGCGGCCGGCAGCTGCTCCGTGGCTCTGAAGAAACTCGTCCCAGCTCACCCAGGCCTGCCCCGAACGGTAGTCAGAGGAGAGATGGGCCTCGGGATGCTCGGGGATTCCCTCCCCGCTCAAAATGCGCCGGTAGGCATATGTCCTGGCAGCCACCGCCTGGGCTTTAAGCGCCTCCAGATGGAAACTGGCCGGCATTTCGGCGGCGACCACCCCCTGTACATATTCCTCCAGCGTCAGGGAGATCAGCCTGCTCTTCTTCACGTCCCATAGAGCAACCATGGGGATTTCCCGCGTAGAAAAAAAAGAAACCGTGCAACTGCGAACCAACAGTGCCGGCACCCCCACCACAGCCAGCAGCAGCAGAAGCAGGGGAAGACACGAGGGTTTCTGTGATCTGCGTTTGCGCCTTCTGCGTTTCGTCGGCAAAGAAATCCCCTCCTACCCACTTCATAACTATGAAGCGTAGGAGGGGGTTTATGCCTGAGCGGAGGACTCAGCGGACAACTATGGCCTCAAATCCTTTTTGGCGCAGCTCTTCGGCGAGCTTGTTGGCGTTCTCCTGCGAGCTGAAGGCCCCAGTCTGCACCCGGTGGGGCGGGCCCGAGATGATCACCGCTTCGTACCCGGCTTCCTTGAGCTGGGCAGCTACGCGGTCGGCGTTGGCCCGCTCCGAAAAGGCACCCACCTGCACCTTGTAAAGGGCGGTGCTGGGAGCCGAAGGCTGTTCCTGGACCGGAGCACTCTGCTGACTCTGACTGCTTGCGCTGTTTGAAGTGGACTGAGGGGAAGGCGGTGTGGAGTTCTGAGGCGGCGCCGGCGCCGGCTGGTTGGAAACCACCACCGGCGTGCTGGCCTGCTCCCGGGTGGCCTGCATGCTCTGGCGGTGCTGGGTCTGGAGGGCCTTAACAGCGTAATTCCCGATCAAATACCCCACCATGACGAAGATGATGCTCAACGCCACCAGGCTGATGATGAAGTTCACACCCTGTCCGGAACCCTTCTTCTTCTTTTTCTTCTTCCGGCTCATGATCACTCCCCTCCCTGTAAGTGCCCGGTGCTGCAGTAATTCCAGATCAGGAGGGTAAAACCCTCTTGACCTCACCCACCAAGTAAAGCGAGCCGCAGACACACACCGGGTTGGTTTTCTGAGCTTCCTCCAAGGCTTGGACCACGCTGCTGAAAGCTGAAGCCTCAACCCCCCGGCTCTCGACGTAAGCCTTCAGGATTTCAGGCTGCATGGGCGGCAGCCGGCTGCTCTGGGCCGCCGTAAACACGAAACGGCGGGCGAGCGGCAGCAGCGGATCAAGAAGTCCGCAGTCCTTGTTGCCGAGCATGCCGAACACGATGGTAAACTTCTCAGCCCCGCAGCGCTCCTGCAGCTCCCGGAGGCTTCGCTCCAGAGCGGTCAAACCCTCCTGGTTGTGCGCTCCATCAAGGATGAACAGAGGACTGGGGGATACTATCTCCAGCCTTCCCGGCCAGACTGCTTCTTTCATTCCTCCATATATGGCCTCATCCGGCAGATTATAACCTGATTCTCTCAGTTTCTCCAGTGTGAGCAGCGCCACTGCCGCGTTCTCCAGCTGGTGATCTCCTAAAAGGCCGATGCTCACCTCGCCCAAGCCCGGGAAGAGCAGGCGGCCGCCTCCCAGATCCCAGCCAAGGCCCTCCCAGGGCACATCCTTGACCCGGAAATAGGGTGCGCCTTTAGCTCGAGCAATCTCCCTGAGAACATCATCTGCCTCCGGCAGCTTCGCACCGCTGATCACGGGAACGCCTTCCTTGATGATGCCGCCCTTTTCCCGGGCGATTTCCGCAACGGTGCTGCCCAAGCGGTCCTGGTGATCAAGATGGACTGTTGTGATCACGCTGATCTCAGGCTTCACCACATTCGTGGCATCGAGGCGGCCGCCCAGGCCCGTTTCCAGGACAACAATGTCCGCCCGGGCCTGGCGGAAGAAGAGGAAACCAGCGGCAGTGGCCAGCTCGAACTCGGTCACGGGGCCGTACTCAGGATGCTCCTCTTCCACCTGGCGGCAGGCCCACTCTGCCTGGTCAACAACCATCTCTAAGGTCTCTGCATCGATCAGATCGCCGTTAAGCTGGAAGCGCTCGGCGTAGTCAACCAGGTGGGGTGAGGTAAAGAGCCCCACCCTTAGACCGCTGCGCTTGAGCACCGCAGCAAGATACGCCGCCACGGATCCCTTGCCGCTGGTACCGGCGATGTGCACGAACTTTAGATCCTTCTGGGGATTGCCCAAGGCCTCGCAGACCAGAGCGATCCGTTCAAGGCCGAGGTGACTTCCAAAACGCTGTCTGGTTCCGATAGCTGTCATGATCAGTCTTGGAGCTCCTGCAGCAGGGCTTCCAACCGTGCCACCTGCGCACGATACAGCTCCGCCTTTTCCTTCTCTCTTTCGACCACATCCTGTGGTGCCTTCCCAATAAATCCTTCGTTCTGCAGGTTCTTTTCTGCCCGTTGCAGCTCCCGGCGGGCCTGTTCAAGTTCCTTTTGGATGCGGGCCGCTTCCTCGGCCAGATCGACCAGCTCAGCCAGGGGCAGGAAGATGTTGATCCCCTCCACCACTGCGCTGAGGCACTTCTCGGGCGTGCGGCCGGGTTCTTCCAGGATCAGCTTCTCCAGTCCCGCCAGATTCATGATGTCTCCCTGCATCGCAGCCAGCCTTTCCAGCCCTTCCGTATCTGCCTGGCAGATCGCGGTGATCCTCCGGCCAGGCTGAACGTTCTTTTCGCTGCGCATGGTGCGGATCTGGGTGATCACTGCCATGGCGGTGGTCATGATCCGCTCATGGCTGGGCGAACTCAGACCCGCAGGCTGCGGCCAGGGAGCCAGCATGATGGTCTGGCCGTCATGGGGCAGGTTCTGCCAGATCTCCTCGGTGATGAAGGGCATAAAGGGATGGAGGAGCTCCAGCGTGCCCTTGAGCACATACCAGAGTACGTACTGCGCTGCGTAACGTGTCTCGGCGCCGTCCTTCCCGTAGAGGCGGGGCTTGATCAGCTCGATGTACCAGTCGCAGAGCTCGCTCCAGATAAAGTCGTAGAGTACGCGGGCTGCCTCGCCCACATCATAGCGCTCCAGGAAGCGGGTGACTTCTTTCGCCGTGAACTCGTAGCGGCTCAGGATCCAGTAATCCGGGATGGTCAGATCCAGCGAGCCCAGGTTCTGCTTGCGGGAATCGAAATCCTCCAGGTTCATGAGGGCGAAACGAGCAGCGTTCCAGATCTTATTGGCAAAGTTGCGGTAGGCCTCCACCTTTTCCGGGATGTAGCGCATGTCGTTGCCCGGAGCAACGCCGATCACCAGGTTGAAGCGGAGAGCATCGGCACCGTACTCATCGATCGCGTCCAGGGGATCAACGCCGTTGCCCAGAGACTTGCTCATCTTGCGGCCCAAGGCATCCCGTACCAGCCCGTGGATGAACACCTCTTTGAAGGGCCGCTCGCCCATGAACTCGTAGCCCATGACGATCATGCGCGCCACCCAGAAGAAGATGATGTCAAAGCCGGTGACCAGAACGGAAGTCGGGTAGAAGTGCTTGAGATCCTTGGTCTCATCGGGCCAGCCGAGGGTGGAAAAGGGCCACAGGGCTGAAGAGAACCATGTATCCAGCACATCGGGATCCTGGCGGATGTTCTCCGAACCGCACTTGCGGCAGGCCTTCGGCTCGTCCACGCTGGCGAAAACCTCGCCGCACTGGTCGCAGTACCACACCGGTATGCGGTGGCCCCACCACAGCTGGCGGGAGATACACCAGTCTCTCAGGTTGCGCATCCAGTGGAGGTAGTGCTTGCTGAAACGTTCAGGGATGAAGCGGATCTCCCCGTTTTCCACCGCAGCTATGGCCGGCTTGGCCAGCTCATCCATCTTCACGAACCACTGCCTGGAAACGAGGGGCTCCACCACCGTATGGCAGCGGTAGCACTGCCCCACAGCATGCTGGTGGTCCTCGATTTTCACCAAGAGCCCTAACTCCTGCAGGTCAGCCACAACGCGCCGGCGCGCCTCGTAGCGGTCCAGTCCGGCATAGCGGCCTGCCTCCTGGGTCATGGCGGCATCCCGGCCGATCACCTGTACCTGGGGCAGGTTGTGCCGCAGGCCGATCTCAAAGTCGTTGGGATCGTGGGCCGGGGTGATCTTGACCACTCCGGTGCCAAACTCCATGTCTACATAGTCGTCGGCGATAACCGGGACTTCCCTATCAACCAGGGGAACGATGGCCGTCTTGCCCACTATGGTTTGGTAGCGCTCATCAGCCGGGTTCACAGCCACCGCCGTGTCCCCGAGCATAGTCTCCGGCCTCGTGGTCGCTACTTCCACATAGCCGCTTCCGTCGGCAAGGGGATATCTGATGTGGTAGAGCTTGCCGGCCTCATCTTCATGCTCCACCTCAATGTCGGAGAGTGTCGTGGAGCAGACCGGACACCAGTTGACGCTGTAGTTCCCCTGGTAGATCCAGCCCTTCTCAAACAGGCGCACAAACACCTCGCGCACTGCTCGGGAGCAGCCTTCATCCATGGTGAAGCGTTCCCGTTCCCAATCAAGGGACGAACCCAGCCTCTTGAGCTGGTTGAGAATTGTGCGGCCGTACTCCTCTTTCCAGGCCCAGGTGCGCTTGAGAAACTCCTCCCGTCCCAGGTCGTGGCGGGTCTTGCCTTCGGTCTCCCTGATGTGGTCTTCCACCCTGGCTTGGGTGGCGATACCGGCATGGTCGGTGCCTGGTACCCACACGGTGTTGTACCCCTGCATCCGGCGCCACCGCACCAGGATATCCTGGTAGGTGTTGTCCAGTGCGTGGCCCATGTGCAGCTGCCCCGTGACGTTGGGGGGCGGGATCACCACGCTAAACGGCTGCCTGTTCTCGTCGGCTTCGGCATGGAAAAAGCCGTTCTCCTCCCAGTACTGGTACCATTTCTGCTCTACTTCTTTTGGATCGTAAGTCTTCTTCACTGCCGTTCACTCCCCAATATCTTCTCAGAAAAAAACTCCCCGCCCGGCTAAGGACGGAGAGCTGCTCTCGCGGTACCACCTTAGTTCCCCCCAGCAAAGCCGGGAGGCCCTCAATGGAGGTTATAACGGAACCACCGTCTCGAGCTACTAAGCTTCACTCGAGAAGCTCCGGGGCGACTTCCACAACCGCTTCCTTAGAAAGCTCACACCGCTTGGCTTTCCTCTCTGAAAGGGCCAGCTGTGTACTCCTCCCCATCAACGCACCTGTGTAATTGAGTTTATCTTACAATGCACACTGCCTGCTGTCAAGTATTGGGCTTTTCCTGAGTTTCTTTCTCCTTGGCCTTTTTCTGGCACTCAGCGCAGATCCCGAAGAAGCGCAGGCAGTGGTCTGTCACCTGAAACCCGCTTTCTTGGGCGATGCGCTGTTCGATCTCTTCGAGCAGGTCGCTGTGAAACTCCCCGATAAACCCGCACTGCTTGCAGATCAGGTGATGATGGTAATGCTCGTGTTCCGATCCGAGCCGCAGTTCGTAGCGGCTCTGCCCATCGCCGTAATCGAAGCGGTGCACGATGCCCAGCTTTTCCAGGAGCTCCAGGTTGCGGTACACAGTCGCCAGGCCGATTTCACTGTGCAGTTCCTTGGTATGATTGTAGATTTCCTCAGCGGAAAGGTGGTCATCGGAGTTGGCAATCAGCACGTCTAAGACGGCACTTCTTTGGGGAGTCAGCCGGTAGGATTCCTCCTCCAGCTTGGCCTTAACCCGGTCCTTCAGCATTGCCCCACCCCCTCTTAACTAAAGCGCCAGTAGAAAAACCTCATCATCAAAAACCCCACACCCATCAAAGAAACCAGATAGGCCACCCATGAGCGCCAGCTGCGCAGATCCCGCCTCCGCCTCATATCCGTCAAGGGTGCCTGTGTGAAGAGATACAGCCAGACAAGTCCAAACACCACAAAGGCCAGAGTATAGAGCCACGGGAGAACCGTTTCCGGCGACTCTTCTCTGAAGGGTATCAGGATGCGCTGCGCCAGGGCCGATAGAGCCAGGTAGCCCAAGAAGAGCTGGCCATCGTAGCGCAGGTTGCGCCGCATCCTCCACAAGAACGAGAAAACGACGTAGTAGATCAAGGCGGCGTACAGGGGCAGCGGGTGAAGGTTGAACTCGCCCAAGTTCACTCCCCAGGGGCTGAACGTCTGCCTGCCCAGCACGCTGGATCCCAGATAACCGAGGGACTGGATGAGCGCCACGGGAGGGGTCAGCACATCGAGGAAGGCGGCCCCGTTGGAAACATAGCGGAGGACGAAGTAGATGGCGTAAACCCCCGCGGCAATCCCGCCGGCGCGTTCATCCATCTGGAGACCGCTGAACAGAACCCAGGGGTAGAGGATCATGCGCCAGCCGTGAACCTGGTAGACGGTGTAAATGCGGCCGCCAAGCATGAAGGCCAGTGCCACTCCAACGACAAAGTTGAAGATGAAATCTGGGCCGAAGCCTTTGCGCTTGCCTTCCTGCTGCGCCAGGCAAGACCCGATGAGCAGCCCTAACCCGAGCATAGCGCCGTACGAGTAAACTGGAAAGTTGGCGAAGTAAAAGAGGATGTTCTCCATAGACCGCTCCTGCCTCCACCGCAATTATTCCCTCTTTGTGAGACAAACTCCTGCCGTTTTTCCAGTAATATCAAACAGGCTGGATCTCGCTCCCGTCAGCTGCAGCCAGCTCTTCCCGCAGCAGCTGGTTGACCATCTTGGGATCGGCCTTCCCTTCAGCCGCCCGCATAACAAGGCCTACGAAGAAGCCCATGAGCTTCTGCTCTCCAGCCTTGTAACGCTCCACAAGATCGGGGTTCTGCTTGAGGACTTCCCGCACCGCCTGCCGCAGCTGCTCCGAGTCCCGCACTACCTCAAGTCCCTTGGCCTGAACGATCTCCCGCGGCCCAAGGGGCGAACGGAAGAGTTCTTCGAGGACGGTCTTGCTCTGGCTCGAGGTGATCTGCCCTTCCGCCACAATCTGCAGCAGTTCTTCCAGGCGGCGGGGTTCCAGGTGTCCATTCTCCCGGGCAAGGCGTGCGTAGTCGCCCATAAGCAGGTTGACAACAGCGGTGTTATCGCACCCTTCAGACGCGAGCTCCAGGAACAGCTCGCCGAAATCGGGGTAGTTGACCAAGAAAGTCGCTTCATAACGGGAAAGCCCGAAGTCCCTTTCCAGGCGCCAGAGCCTCTCCAGGGGAAGCTCGGGCAGGGACTCTTTCAGCCTGGCTATCCAGGCCGGATCCATCCGAAGAGGCGGCAGATCTGGTTCGGGGAAGTAGCGGTAATCAGGAGCATCGCCTTTTGACCGCATGGGCATCGTCCGGTCGGAACGCTCATCCCACGTTCTGCTCTCCTGCTTAATCTTCCCGCCGCCCTCAAGGACCATCCGCTGTCTCTCAGCCTCGTATTCCAAAGCCCGTTCCAGGGCTCTGAAGGAATTGAGGTTCTTGATCTCGACCTTCGTCCCCAAGATGGGGCTGCCCTGCGGTTTCAAGGAGATGTTGGCGTCACAGCGCAGCGAACCCTCTTCCATCTTGCCGTCGGACACGCCGATCCAGCGCATCACAAGCCGCAGCTGCTCAAGGAACAGTCGCGCCTGGCGGGGGCTTTTCAGATCGGGCGCTGTTACGATCTCGATGAGAGGGATTCCGGCTCGGTTGCAGTCCACGAGGGAGTACTCGGAATTCACGATGCTGCCGGCGCTGTGGATCAGCTTGCCTGCTTCCTCTTCCATATGCAGGCGGGTGATGGCCGTGCGGCACAGCTCCTCGCCCATGTAGTACTCCAGATAGCCGTTGGTGCATAGCGGGTATTTATCCTGGGTTATCTGGTAAGCCTTGGGAAGGTCAGGGTAGAAGTAGTTCTTCCGGTCAAAGCGGCTGAAGCTGTGCACCTCGCAGTTCAAGGCGAAGCCCGCTTTAACCGCGTATTCCACGGCCTTCTCATTTACTACCGGCAGAGCCCCAGGCAGGCCCAGGCAGACGGGACAGCACTGCGTGTTCGGGGGCGCCCCGAAGGTAGTGGAGCAGCTGCAGAGGAACTTGCTCTCCGTGAGCAGGGCTACGTGGATCTCTAGGCCGATCACAACATCATAGTTCACTTGAGGCCCCCCTTTGCACAATTTCCTCCACAGCATGGGCCGCCTGGAAGAGCAGTTCTTCCTGGAAGTGGCTGCCCATGATCTGCAGCCCGATGGGCAGGCCCTGGGAATCGCGCCCGCAGGGAAGGGTCAGAGCGCAGATCCCGCTCAGATTGGCGGTGGCTGTGAACAAGTCTGAGAGGTACATCTGCAGAGGATCACGCCTCTCCCCGATCCGGAAGGCTGTGGCTGGAGTCGTTGGGGTAACGATCAGGTCCACCTGCTCAAAGGCCTTCTCCACTTCCCGCTTGATCAGAGTCCGCACGCGCTGGGCCTGCTCGTAGTAGGCCTCGTAGTGGCTGGCACTGAGTACGTAGGTGCCGAGCATGATGCGCCGCTTAACTTCCGGCCCAAAACCTGCCCCCCTGCTGCGGGCAAACATGGTATTGGAGTCGGGTGCCGCGACCCGTTCACCGTAGCGCACGCCGTCAAAGCGGGCAAGGCAGGAGCTTGCCTCCGCCGTGACCAGAGTAAGGTAGGTCTCTATGGCGTATTCGTTGGTGGCGAGGGAAACCGGCTTTAGGATGGCTCCCTCTTGCTCCAGGCTCTCCAGGGTTCCCCGCACTGCTGCCCGCACTTCAGGGCTGACGCCGTCGCCGAAGAATTCTTCTGGAACCCCGATGCGGAGCCCCCGCAGCACCACCCCATCCCAGGTCGGTACCTGGAAGGCGGGGGAGCCTGCCGACGTGGCATCCTTGGGGTCCGCCCCAGCGATGAGCGCAAACAAGGCGGCAGCATCCTCCACCGTCCTGGCGAGAGGACCCACCTGATCCAGAGAGGGAGCCAGGGCCACCACTCCATAGCGAGAGACCCGGCCGTAGGTCGGTTTCAGCCCGACCACGCCGCAAAAGGCCGCAGGAAGGCGGATCGATCCCCCCGTGTCCGTTCCCAGGGACCAGGGCACCATCTCCGCGGCAACGGCCGCCGCCGATCCGCCGGAGGAACCTCCCGCCACCCGCTCCAGGTCATAGGGATTGCGGGTCACTCCAAAAGCAGAGTATTCTGTTGAGGAGCCCATGGCGAACTCATCAAGGTTCGTCTTGCCGATTATGGGCAGTCCAGCCTTCTTCACCCGCTCCACCACGGTGGCGTCGAAGACGGGCCGGTAGTTCTGGAGAAAACGGGAGGCGCAGGTAGTGCGCAGCCCTTTGGTTGAGATGTTGTCCTTGATGGCAAGGGGAATTCCGTCCCAGGGAGAAAGGGCCTCGCCCCGCACCCGGCGCGCATCGGATTCCGCCGCCTGCGCTAGGGCTCCTTCCTCATCCACGGTGATAAAGGCGTTCAGCTCTGTTCTTTCTTTGATCTGCTCCAGGCAGCGCCGCACCAGCTCAGTACTGGTAACCTCGCCCGCCGCAAGCAGCTGCGCCAGTCTCCTCATTGCTGCTCCTCCACGATGCGGGGAACCTTGAAAAAGCCGTCCATAACCTCAGGCGCACCCGCCAAAACCTCAGCGCGGGGCAGGCTCTCGCCCACCTCGTCCCGGCGCAGCACCGGTTCTACAGTGACGGCATGGCTTGTTCCGGCGATTCCGCTCACATCCACCTGCTGCAGTTTCCTGCCGGCCGCCAAAAAGTTGTTCATGTCCCGCAGATACAGTTCTATTTCCTCATCACTCAGCTCCAGACGGGCCAGTTCTGCCATGTGTATCACGTCTTCACGCCTGATCACGGGCGACACCTCTTTCTGCCAAGAAATCCAGCAGCTCCTGTTCGGACAGGACGGGCACTCCCAGTTCCTCTGCTTTCTGCAGCTTGGAGCCTCCTCCCGGTCCGGCTACCAGGTAATCCGTGCGCCTGCTCACACTGGAAGAAACGTTAGCGCCCAAGGAGCGCAGGAACTCTTCGATACCGCTGCGCGTGAACCCTTCCAGGCGGCCCGTCACCACGAATGTCAGGCCAGCCAAGACCTGCTCTGCTGCCTGTTCCCCTTGGGTCTTAGCCAGTCCCAGATCCAGCAGTTCCTGCACAAGGGCTGTGTTCTCCGGCAGGGAGAAAAAGTTCAGGATGGACTGGGCGATCTTCTCACCCACGGTGGGGATGGCCAGGAGCTCTTCCTTTCCGAGCTTCATCAGGTTCTGGAAGCTGCCCACAGCCTGGGCAACCTCCCGAGCTGCCTCCTCACCCACAAAGCGGATCCCGAGGCCGTAGAGCACCCTGGCCATGGGCTGGTTCCTGCTCTCCTCGATGGCCGCGAGCAGGTTGTCCGCAGACTTCTCCCCGAAGCGCTCGAGGGACAGGAGATCCTCTTTTTTTAGGCGGTAAAAGTCCGCAGGAGTGCGCACAAGTCCCTTCTCAAGGAGCTGGCCCACTATGGCCGGGCCCAAGCCCTCAATGTCCAGGGCCCCTTTCGAGGCGAAGTGCACCAGCCTCTCAAGCCGTTGGGCGGGGCACTGGTTGTTGATGCAGCGTACCACAGCCTCCCCAGGCTCCCGTACCACGCGCTCGCCGCAGGATGGGCAGTGCTCGGGCATTTTGAAGACCACTTCGCTGCCATCGCGCCTTTCCTCCAAGGAACGCACGATCTCGGGGATCACATCGCCCGCCTTCTGCAGCACCACGTAGTCGCCGATGCGGATATCTCGGCTCCTAACGATATCCTCATTGTGCAGGGTAGCCCTGCTGACAGTAGATCCGGCAACAGTAACCGGCTCCAGTTCCGCCAAGGGCGTGAGCGCACCCGTACGGCCTACCTGCACAGCTATGTTCAGCACCCTGGTTATCACCTGTTGGGCAGGGAACTTGTAGGCCACGGCCCAGCGGGGGCTGCGCGCCGTAGTGCCGAGAGCATGCTGCAGCTCGAACTCGTTGACCTTGATCACGATGCCGTCGATCTCGTACGGCAGCGAGCTCCGCTTCTCTTCCCAGGTGCGTATGTACTCGAATACCTGGTCAAAGCTGGTGCAGAGGCGGAAATGGGGATTGACCCTAAGGCCAAGCCCGCGCAAATACTCCAAGGCTTCCGCCTGGGTCTTCACTTGAGAGTGCAGCCGCGATTCCACGGCAAAGAGGAAGACATCCAGGGGACGCTTGGCCGTCATGCGGGGATCGAGCTGCCGCAGGGAACCAGCGGCGGCGTTGCGGGGGTTGGCAAAGGGGCTCTCCCCGGCGCGCTGGCGTTCTTCGTTGAAGGCCAGGAAGTCTTTGCGGTTGATGAACACCTCGCCCCGCACATTTATTGTCACGGGCTCGTTGAGCCTAAGGGGCAGGGAACGCACCGTGCGCAGATTGGCGGTAACGTCTTCACCGGTATGCCCGTCACCGCGCGTGGCGCCTCGCACAAAGACACCCGACTCGTAGTCGAGAGAAACAGAAAGCCCGTCGATCTTCAGCTCACAGACGAAGCTCACTGCTCGGCCCACCTGCTTCTCCACGCGCTCCCGGAAAGCATCAAGCTCTTCAAAGGAAAACACGTTGGCCAAGCTGAGCAGGGGTTCGCCATGGACCACTGGGGCAAACCCAGGACTCGGCTCGCTCCCCACCCGCTGCGTTGGGGAGTCTGGGGTGATGAGTTCAGGGTGGGCTTCCTCCAGTGCGGTGAGCTCCCGCATGAGGGCATCGTACTCAGCATCGGAGATGATCGGGTCATCCATGACGTAGTAACGGTAATTGTGCTCCCTGATCGCGCTGCGCAGCTGCTCAATTCTCTGCTTGACATCCACGGCAGCTCTTCCTCCCCTCTAGACCTTCGTGATGGGCGCCAGGTGAGCAAGCACCTTCTTGAGGCCCTGCTCGGGAAAGGCGATGGTCAGGAGCAGATCGCCGCCCGAGTCATCCACCGCTACGACCATGCCCCGGCCCCATACCTTGTGATCTATCTTGTCTCCTACCCGGAAAGCCGCTTCCGGGCCTCCTTCTGCTCCCCTCTGCCGGGTTGGCGCCGTCTGCAGGCTGGAGAAGCCCAAGAAGCTCGAACCTACTTCTTTGAGGTAACGCGGATCGATTTCTCTCACAAAACTGGAAACGGCACTGGGTTTCACCGCACCGAACAGGGTACGCTGCCTGGCGCAGGTTAGAAACAGGTATTCCTGGGCCCTCGTCATGGCAACGTAAATCAGGCGCCTTTCTTCCTCCAGCTGCCCGTCTTCCCATGCCGACCGGGCGTGGGGGAAGATCCCCTCCTCCAGGCCGACAACAAACACAACGGGAAACTCCAGGCCCTTGGAGGCGTGCACGGTCATCATGCTCACCGCGTCGGCCTGAGTGTCGTAAGTGTCCACATCACTGATCAGGGCGACATACTCCAACAGGGTACCCAGATCCTCAACCGTACTGCCCGTCTCGAACTGTTTTGCCAGGGACATAAACTCCTGCAGGTTCTCCAGGCGCTCCTGGGCATCTTCATCACGATCACTCTGCAGATCAGCTAGATACCCGCTCTCTTCGAGCACTGCCGTGACCAACGCCGTCAGCGAGAGACTCACTAAACGCTCCCGCCAGCTGTTCACCAGCGACCCAAAGCCGCTCAGCGCCCTGCTTGCCTTGGTGCTGATGCCGTCCACACCGTCAAGGTAGGACAGGCTGGCGAACAAGCTCAGTTCGAACTGCCGGGCGTATGAGCTGAGGCGGTCCAGGGTAGTCGCTCCGATGCCGCGCCGGGGAGTGTTGACCACCCGCAGAAAACTCACATCGCTGTCGGGGTTGTGGACAAGCCGCAGGTAAGCCAGGAGGTCTTTGATCTCCTTGCGCTCGTAGAAGCGCACGCCGGAGACTATGCGGTAGGGTATGCCGCTGCGCATGAACTCCTCTTCCAAGACCCGGGACAGGGCATGGGTCCGGTAAAGGATCGCGAAGTCACGGAACGCCAAACCCGATCTTCTCCGCAGTTCCCGGATGGCATCGGCGGTGAAGCGCGCTTCTTCCCACTCGCTTGCCCCCTGGAAAAACGTTACCTTCTCCCCTTCGCCCCTCTGGGTCCACAGGTTCTTCTCTTTGCGCTCCGTGTTGTTCCTGATCACCGAGTTTGCTGCACCTAAGATGTTCTTGGTGGAGCGGTAGTTTTCCTCGAGCTTGATCACGGCCGCCCCGGGGAAATCTTTCTCGAACTCCAGGATGTTGCGGATATCTGCACCGCGGAAAGCGTAGATGCTCTGATCTTCATCGCCCACTACACAGATGTTGCCCGTGCGGCCTGCTAGGAGGCGGACGAGCACGTACTGGGCTCTGTTCGTGTCCTGATACTCATCGACCAGGATATGGTCATACCGCTCCTGGTACTTGCCCAGCACCTCCGGGTGCTCCTGGAACATGCGCACCACTCTCATGATGAGATCGTCAAAATCCAGAGCATTGCTCCTCTGAAGCTTCTGCTGGTAATGGGTGTAGACCTTCGCGACGGTCTGCTCCCAGAAGTCCCCATTGGTCGGATACTCCTCAGGGGTTACCAGTTCCTCCTTGGCCCTGCTGATGGCGGCAAGGAGGCGTTTGGGCGGCAGGCGCTGCGGATCGAGGTTCAGCTCCCTGAGAACGTCCCTAACTACGGCCTGCTGCTCGCTGTCGTCGAAGATCTGAAAATCCCGCGCGCAGCCAGCATAGGCCCCATCGGCGCGCAGAATGCGCACGCAGAGCGAGTGAAACGTACCCATGACCACATGGGCAGCGCTCGGTCCGATCAGAGACTCCAGGCGCTCCCGCATCTCCTGGGCCGCCTTGTTGGTGAAGGTGACTGCCACGATCCTGTAGGGAGGAACCTGGTGATCCCTGATCAGGTGGGCAATTCGGGTTGTCAGCACCCTGGTTTTGCCGCTGCCTGCGCCAGCTACCACCAGGAGCGGCCCTTCTACTGTGGTCACAGCCAGTCTCTGCATGGAGTTTAAGTCCTGCAAATAGTCCATTTTCCTCTCCCTTAAGCAAAAAGGCCTTCCTATCCAGATAGGTGTTACCAGCGATTCCCTGCAGGGCAGCGTTCCTGAAGCGAGAAATAAGTCCTGCAGAAAATAGCGACAAAAATGGAAGGAAGGAACACTCATTTTGCGGCATTATACTTTGCTCTCGATAATCATCCTGCTGGCGGTCAGCCTTGGAGGCTGCCTGAGTTCTCTTCCCCCTTCAGGTGATCCAAGCCCGCCGCCGGGTAGCGCCAAAGCATCCCTCACGGGGACAGTCTCAGACGCTCTCTCAGGGCTCAAACTTTGGAGCGGGCAGGTCACCCTCACCCGTCCCGGCAGCCCTGGCTACAGCACCACCATCAGCGGCGGCGCCTTTCAGTTTACGGGCGTTGCGACAGGTACTTATACGCTCACCATCAAAGCTCTCTTTTACAAGCAGCTGCAGCAGGAAGTGGCGGTCACAGGCGGAGACTTCACCATCTCTGTGGACCTCAAGCCCATCTTTTCAGCTCAAGAACTGGACCTTCTGGCCCGCCTTGTCCACGCTGAAGCCAAGGGTGAGAGCTACGAAGGGCAGGTGGCGGTCGCCGCCACCGTGCTCAACCGGGTTGCGCACCCCGACTACCCCAACACCCTTTCGGGTGTGATCAGCCAGGTGACCGTCTCTGGCGGCAAGCGCTACTACCAGTATGAGCCTGTGCTGAACGGGACCATCCACAAACCCGCCAGCCAAACGGCGAAAGATGCCGTGGCCGATGCCCTGGCCGGCTGGGATCCCAGCGGCGGGGCGACCGGGTTCTTCGCTCCGGCCAAAGTGGCCAAGGGGTCCTGGGTGTGGACCAGGACGCCCACCGTCACCATCGGCAATCACCGCTTTTTCAAGTGAGCATAAAGACACCTCCCAGCGCGGGAGGTGTTTTTTGGAGAAGCTCTCCGCCCCAGGGATCAGTGGCCCGAGAGGCTGGAGCGGCCGAGGAGTTCTTCCCACACAGCCTCCAGGTTGATGCGTCTAAAGACCAGAAGGACCAGGAGGTGGTAGAGCAGATCGCTCACCTCATAAACCAGTTCCTCATCGCTTTGATTCTTCCCGGCGATAATCACTTCTACTGCTTCTTCTCCAAAAGCCTTCAGGATCTTATCCAGTCCGTTGTCCATTAAGTAGTTGGTGTAAGAACCAACCTTGGGCGAGCGCCTGCGGTCTTCGATGCTGGCGTAGAGCCAGGAGAGGGCCTCGCGCTGCGGCAGCAGATCACTCTGGTCCGGGCCATCGGACATAATTAGGTTATGAAAACAGGTGTAGGACTCTCCATCATCATCACATGCCCCGTGGCCGTGCTGGTCCACAGTGATCAAAACCGTGTCCCGATCGCAGTCGGCGGTGATGCGCCGCACTTTCTGCACATTACCAGACTCGGCACCCTTCTTCCAGACCTGCTTGCGCTTGCGGCTGTAAAACCAGGTTTCGCCGGTCTGCAGGGTTTTGTTGAACGCCTCTTCGTTCATGTAGGCCATCATCAAAACCCGTCCCTGGGTGTCTTGGATTATGGCTGGTACCAGGCCGTTCTCGTCGTACTTAATCACAACCTCACCCCCATCCTATTCCCACTCGATGGTGGCCGGCGGTTTGCGGCTGATGTCGTACACCACGCGGCCGACGCCATCTACTTCCCCCAGCAGCCGATTGCTGATGGACTCCAGCAGTTCATAGGGAACACGCACCCAATCGGCAGTCATCCCATCGCGACTATCCACAAAGCGGAGCCCGACCACATAGTCGTAGGTGCGCCCGCCCCGCTGCACGCCCACGGCGCGTACGTTAGTGAGAACCACTGCCGCCTGCCAGATCTTGTCATACCAGCCAGCTTGGCGCAGTTCTTCGATGACGATCGCATCCGCTTTTCGGAGGATGTCCAGCTTTTCACGGGTTAGTTCGCCCAAGCAGCGCACGGCCAGACCCGGACCCGGGAAGGGGTGCCGCCAGACCATCTCCCGGGGCAGTCCCAACTTTTCCCCGAGCTGGCGCACTTCGTCTTTGAAAAGCGTCCTCAAGGGTTCCACGAGTTCGAAGTTCAGATCGGCTGGCAGTCCGCCCACATTGTGGTGGGACTTAACCAGAGTACCCGGCCCCATCCCGCTTTCCAGGATGTCTGGGTAGACAGTCCCCTGCACCAGGAAACGGACGTCTCCCAGCTTGGCCGCTTCTTCTTCGAAAACCCTAATAAACTCTATGCCGATGAGCCGCCGTTTTTGCTCCGGGTCGGCAACGCCCGCCAGCTTTTCCAGGAAGCGGTCTTGGGCCTGAACGTGGATCAAAGGGATCCCGAAACGCTCCCTAAAAGTAGCGACAACCTGTTCGCCCTCCCCAGCCCTCATGAACCCGTGGTCCACGAAAATGCAGGTCAGCTGGTCACCAACAGCCCGGTGTACCAAGGCTGCGGACACGGCCGAGTCGACTCCGCCGCTGAGGCCGCACACCGCTCTACCGCTGCCCACCTGAGCCTTGATCCTCTCCACCGCTTGGACCAGGTAAGTGTCCATGTTCCAATCCCGCTCAGTTCCACAGGTCTCTGACAAAAAAGACTCTAGAACGCTGACTGACGGAGCAGCATCGTCTAGAGACAGAACGGGCACAGACACTTGAGCGAGCAGTTCATTTAAGCGCGCAGAAACCATCCCCACAACAAGGACGCCTTTCAGGTCTGGCCCCTTAAGGGAATCCTGCAGCACCTCAACTGCGGCCGAACCGGGGACGATTTCACTGTAGACACCCAGGTTTCGCACCTGCCTGGCCCCGTCCTGAGCATGGAGAGAGCCGCCATCCACCACTAAGATCCGTTTCAACAAGCAACCCTCCGCCTCAACTCTCGAGCACACCCACATAGGGCAGTTCCCTATGCCTATGATTGTAATCGAGGCCGTATCCTATTACAAACATGTCCGGTATGGTGAACCCAACGTAGTCGGGTGTGAATTCCGTCTGCCTCCGCTCCGGCTTATCAAGGAGAACAGCCGTTCTCAGACTGGCAGGATTGCGCGACTTCAGCAGCTGGTAGAGGTACGACAGAGTCAGGCCCGAGTCGATGATGTCTTCCACGATGAGTACATGCTCGCCTTCTATGGGCCGATCCAGGTCTTTGAGCAGCTGCACCACTCCAGAAGTTTGGGTGGCCGCTCCATAACTGGAAATGGCCATAAAGTCCACTTCCAGAGGTACCGTAATATGCCTGATCAGATCGCTGAGGAAGACCACGGCACCCTTCAGGATGCCGATCACCACAAGTTTCTGTCCCTGATGATCTGCGGAAATCTGCTGTCCCAACTCCTGCACCCGATGTGCGATCTCTTCAGCGTCGATCAGAACTCTCAGCTGCAACCTCATCCCACCTGCTGACGATTTTCGTAGTCATATTTTCGCCAACCTGTACTTGATCCCTTGTAAATGGGGTGTAAACTTAAAAAGACCCCGCCCGGATAGGGCGGAGTCTGTTCACCGCTTGCTTACATCATACCCATGTTGTTCATGTTGGCAGCGGGGTTGTTCTTCTCTTCAGGCTTATCGACAATGAGCACCTCGGTTGTGAGGATCATGGAGCCGATCGAAGCAGCGTTCTGCAGAGCGCTCCTGGTGACCATGGCCGGGTCAATGATTCCCCGCTCGACCATGTCCACATACTCCTCGGAGAGGACGTCGAAGCCAACGCCCTTGGGCAGGCTCTTTACCTTCTCCACAACGATAGCGCCTTCGAGACCTGCGTTGGTGGCGATCATCTTCAGAGGCTCCTCGAGGACCCGGCGGATGATGTTCACACCGGTAGCCTCATCGCCTTCCAGGTTCAGGTTATCGAGAACGCTGATGGCGTCAACCAGCATTGTACCGCCGCCGGCTACGATACCCTCTTCGACAGCAGCGCGGGTGGCCGACAGTGCGTCCTCAATGCGGTGCTTCTTCTCTTTCAGCTCGGTTTCGGTCGCGGCACCGACTTTGATGACTGCTACGCCGCCAGCCAGCTTAGCGAGGCGCTCCTGCAGCTTCTCTTTATCATAGTCGGAAGTGGACTCTTCGATCTCAGCCTTGATCTGGTTGATGCGGGCCTGGATCTTCTCAGTGGTGCCCTTGCCGTCCACGATGGTGGTCTCTTCCTTGGAAACCTTAATCTGGCGGGCCTGGCCCAGCATCTGCAGAGTGACGTTCTCCAGCTTGAGGCCGAGGTCTTCACTGATCACCTGGCCGCCGGTGACCACGGCGATGTCTTCGAGCATAGCCTTGCGGCGATCGCCGAAGCCGGGAGCCTTGACGGCGCAGACACTCAGGGTGCCTCTCAGCTTGTTCAGCACAAGGGTGGCAAGGGCTTCGCCTTCCACATCTTCGGCGATGATCAGAAGGGGTTTGCCGACCTGGATGATCTTCTCCAGCACGGGCAGGATGTCGGCCACAGCGCTGATCTTGCGGTCGGTGATCAGGAGGTACGCATCATCCAGAACCGCTTCCATGCGGTCGGTATCGGTTACCATGTAGTGGGAGATGTAGCCGCGGTCAAACTGCATACCTTCCACGACTTCCACGCTGGTTCCGATGGTATTGGACTCCTCAACGGTGATGACTCCGTCTTTGCCTACCCTTTCCATGGCATCGGCGATGAGATTACCGATCTGGGCATCAGCGGCGGAAATGGAGGCAACCTGGGAGATGGCTTCCTTGGTTTCGATGGGTTTGGCAGTGCGCTTGATCTCGTCGACAACCGCTTCAACTGCCTTTTCAATGCCGCGCTTCAGGAAAATGGGGTTAGCACCAGCTGCTACGTTCCTCAAGCCTTCGCGTACGATGGCTTGGGCCAACACGGTGGCTGTGGTGGTACCATCGCCGGCTACATCATTGGTCTTGGTAGCTACTTCCTTAACGAGCTGAGCACCGAGGTTCTCAAAGTGGTCTTCGAGCTCGATCTCGCGGGCGATGGTCACGCCGTCGTTGGTGATGGTTGGAGAACCGTAGGACTTCTCAATGACAACATTGCGTCCCTTGGGACCCAGTGTTATTTTCACGGCATCTGCCAGAGCGTTTACTCCATGCTCCAGTTTTTTCCGGGCGTCTTCCCGGAAGAGCAGTTCTTTGGCCATAATCTGTCACCTTCCTCGTTTAGATTATTCGATGATCGCCAGCAGATCAGATTCTCTCAGGATAAGCAGTTCTTCGCCCTGATACTTGATCTCTGTACCGGCATACTTGGCAAACAGCACGGTGTCGCCTTCTTTTACAGTCATAGGAAGGAGTTTGCCGTCCTCGCCGTACTTACCAGGGCCCACCGCAAGAACCTTACCCTGCTGCGGCTTTTCTTTGGCTGTGTCTGGCAAAACGATGCCGCTGGCAGTCTTCTCCTCTGCCTCCACAACCTTGAGAACAACACGATCTCCTAATGGTTTGATGTTCAACTGTGTGTACCCCCTTTGTGTTTCATCCTCTTGTTAGCACTCATTGGTGGTGAGTGCTAAACCTATACCATATGTTAATCAACGTCACCAATATTTGCAAACCTTCCCAACCAGCAGAAAAGCTGATTTCCGGCCAAGATATCCCGTTCTGGAAACATAGCTCCCGAAAGCTAGCGTTCTCTCACCAAGGCACCCCAACCCGTTTCCTGGTCCCAAGCGACTATTCCTGAGGACACCCCGCATTCCAGGCAGAAGTGCAGGTCATCCCAAAGGTTCAGAGCTTGCAGCCGCCGTCCGTGCTCGCTGTTCACCAAACCCTCCCGCGGAATGTGATCACAGACGAGCAGCGCTGCCTTGGCCCCATCCCCATACTCCTCCGCGGGCAGGAGCTTGGCGATGAAACCAGCGCACCAAGTGTCCTCCAGTGAGAAGCGCCCGTACACTCCCGCAGGCAGAAAGACCACGTCCCGGCCCTCCCTGGCAAGGTACGCGGCAACCGCCTCCGCCGAACGGAGACAGGCCAAAATGACCTGAGCAGCCCCTCTGGCCGACTGAACGGCCTTCGTTCCGTTGGTGGTGGTGAATGCCAACTCACCGCCGGGATAGCACCTGCCGTAGTGCTCGAGGGGGGAGTTAGCGAAATCAAAGCCAGGTATCTTCAGCGCCTGCCTTTCGCCGGCCAGCATCAGCTGGGGATTGGCCTGTTTGAGGCCGAGTGCCTCATCCACTTCAGCAACGGGCAGGAACCTCTCGATGCCAGCCTCCAAAGCAGTCAGAATGGTGGTGGTAAAGCGGAAAACATCGATCACGACACAGATCCTGCCCGTAAGGTCGTGGTGCACGACTTCGTCGGGACTTAGTATGACTTCAACGCGCACAAGTATCCCCCTCAGTCTCCGAGGCGCAGATTAGCTGCGGCATTAAGAGAGTAATCGCTGCGCTGGCCGGCAAGATAACGGAAATAGCCGGCGCTTCCTATCATGGCTGCGTTGTCCGTGCAGAGATGCACGGGAGGGTAAAGCAGTTCCAGGCCCCGAGAGGCCGCTTCGGCAGCTACATGCTCCCTAAAGGTCCTGTTGGCCGCCACTCCGCCAGAGAGGATAACCTTGTCCACCCTGTGAACCTCGGCGGCTGCCATCAACTTCTCGGTAAGCACATCGATGATCGCCCACTGGAAGCTTGCCGCGAAGTCTGCCAGAGGCACCTCTTGTTCTTTCTGGCGGGCCTCGTTAAGGTAGTTCAGAGCCGCAGTCTTGAGGCCGCTGAAGGAGAAATCCAGGCTCTCTCCGTCGAGGAGCCCCCGGGGGAAGGCAATTGCCTCACGGTCTCCGCCTTGGGCAAGTTTCTCGATCTGCGGGCCGCCCGGATAGGGAAGGCCCAAAACCCGCGCCACCTTGTCAAAGGCTTCGCCGGCGGCATCATCCCTGGTGCGCCCCAAGATCTCATATTCCCCCAGACGGGGGATGACCAGCAGATCTGTGTGCCCGCCAGAAACCGTAAGGCAGACAAGGGGCGGGTGGATCTCCCGGCCGGTCAGGAAGTTGGCGTAGATGTGGCCTTCGATGTGGTTGACCCCGACAAGGGGTTTTTGGGCAGCAAAAGCAAGGGCCTTGGCTGCGGCTATCCCCACAAGCAGACTGCCCACCAGACCCGGCCCGTAGGTTACGGCGATCACCTCAATATCGGCCAGCTCGACATCGGCCTGCTGAAGCGCTTCCTGGATCACCGGGAAAATGGCCTCAATATGATGGCG
>DURQ01000042.1 GCA_012840725.1 Bacillota bacterium | reverse complement strand
TGCCTCTTGCTTCTTGCCTCACTTGCCTCTTGATGGCGCGAATGCCTGGCGGACTTTGCGGCAGGCGGTGCGGACTGCCCAGTCGATGCTCAACCATTCGGGCAGGTGGATGTGGAAGAGATGTGTCTTCATGCCAACCGCGAAGAGGATAAAGCCGGCCGCGAGGGTCAAGAGCATACCCCGCACCTCAGGCCAGGAGAAGAAATGGACATGCCCCAGGACGCCCACATCGACGGTTCCGCAGCTCTCCGCCGCTGGCTCCACTAACAGGCCCAGGGTCCACTCGGGCATGGTACCGATCAGCAGCATGGCCACGGAAAGCATGAGCATCGCCACAGCCAGCGGTCTGCCTTCACCGCGGTTGAACTTAACGGGAGTCTTCTGCTTCCCGAAGAAGGTCAGCCCGATCAGTTTCACAAACGAGGCCGTTGTACCCACTCCCACCACCGTAAAGATCCGCTCTGCCCAGACCATGATGGGCCTGCCCGTGGCGGCAGCTTCCAGGATACCGTGGTGCAGCAGGGTTTTGCTGATGTAACCGTTCAAGCCAGGGACACCGGTGATCCCCATGGCAGCGATGAGCATCATGATCCCTGTCAGCGGGAACTTCCTCCACAGGCCGCCTAACTTGTAGAGGTCCGGTTCTCCCGTTCCCAATATGATGATGCCGACGCCGAAGAAGAGGGCTGACTTAAAGAGGGCGTGGTTCAGCGAATGGAAGACCGCTCCGGCGATGGCGAACGCTCCGTCGTTTTTCAAAAACATGGCTGCGCCGATGCCCAGGATGATGTAGCCCATCTGGCTCACGCTGTGATAGGCCAGGAGCCTCTTGGCATTGCTTTGGAGCAGGGCCAGGCAGACGCCAAGGAGCATGGTGATGCTGCCCACCACAACCAGCAGGGTGCCGGCCCAGGGTACGAGATCAGTCCGTCCCCAGTTCACCAGCTGCCCCGTGCGGATGAGGCCGTAGGCACCGGTCTTGATCAGGATGCCCGAAAGGAGGGCACTGGCGGGCGTAGGAGCAACTGGATGGGCTTTGGGCAGCCAGATGTGGAGAGGGAACATCCCTGCCTTGGTTCCAAAGGCTGCCAGCAGGAAGAGAGTTGCCCATATAAAGAGTGTCGGGTGGCTCGGATTGACAGCCGGCGACCCTACAACGGGCTGAACGCCGGACAGGAAGAGGAGGATCACAGCCAAACCCATGAGCACTCCGGCCGCTAGGCTGAGATGGTGGTACATGGATCCAGCCCGCTCGGCTTCCTGGTCATGGTGGAAGGTAACCCAAGCGCCAGAAGTAACCGACATGATTTCAAAGAAAACAAGCAGCACGATGAAGTTGCCGGCCAGGAAGATCCCTTGGGTCGCACCCAGGGTAAGCAGGTAGTATTTGTAGAAAGAAGCGATGTGGTCTTCGTGGCGCATGTAGGCGTGCATGTAAATGCCCGCCGCCAGCCAGACGAACGAGCAGAACAGAGAAAACAGGCCAGATAGGGAATCGAGCCGCAGCAGAGACCCGAGAACACCCTGGGTTCCAATACCCCAGGTGTACACAGCTCCGCCGCGTACCGACACCATGTTCACTGCGCTGCCCAAGAAAGTCAGGGCGGCTGCTGAAATGGCTAGGAGCGACTCCGTACGTCTTTTGTCAATTCTCGCTGCTGCCGCTGCGCATATTAAGGGTAAAAGTATGACTGCCAGACTCCAGAACATCCTGCTTCATTCCTCCATCGAGCTGCTGCGTCGGATAACGACAAATCAGGCAAGATACACCGCTTGCCACCTCTACCACTATAGCCCTTTGTGAAGCGCCGATCAAAGCCCTTCCAGGGATTCTTCCCCCGTTTATGGGCGTTTTTCGCCCGCTATCGGTCGCTAGCGCAGCGTTACGTCCCTTATTTACATATTCAGCCTCGTTCCGTGATCCGGCAGGCACAAAAAGGATCCCCACAGCCCGGGGAGAATTAAGCAGCAGAACCTATGGCGAGGAGTTGATCTGCGTGTGCGACACCATGGTGGCCTTGGGCAGCGCCACAAAAGACGGCAGCGTGATCTTTGCCAAGAACAGCGACCGCCAGCCCAATGAACCGCACCTGCTCATCCATGTTCCCAGAAAAAAGCACCCCAAAGGGGCTCAGCTCAAGTGCACCTACATTACTATCGATCAAGTTCCGGAGACGTATGAAGTGCTCCTGCTTAAACCGTCCTGGATGTGGGGGGCTGAGATGGGAGCCAACGAATTCGGGCTGAACATAGGCAACGAGGCCGTATTTACCAAGGTCAAGCAGGGTCCGCCCAGCCTGTTGGGCATGGATCTTCTCAGGCTGGCCTTGGAGCGCTGCAAGACCAGCCTGGAAGCGGTGCACCTGATCACAGGCCTCTTGGCCAAGCACGGCCAGGGGGGCAACTGCGGCTACGAGAAGAGGTTTGTCTATCACAACTCGTTTCTGATCGCAGACCGTACCTCCGCATGGGTGCTGGAAACGGCGGGCCCCTTCTGGGCTGCCAAGAAGGTACAGGATGTCTATGCCATCTCCAACCGCCTCAGCATCGGCAGGGACTTCGACCTGGCCCATCCGGAGCTTGTGGAGTACGCTATCTCCCGAGGGTGGTGCAGATCCAAAGACGATTTCCACTTCGCCCGCTGCTACAGCAACCGGCTGTTCACCCACTTCAGCGGTTCCGGAACCCGTGAACAGTCCAGTTCCTGCAGGCTCGAGCAGGAAAAAGGGCGCATCACCGTGCAGACGATGATGGAGATCCTGCGCAGCCACGAGCCCAAGTTGGAAAGGACGGGCCCCTTTGCCACTCCCTCAGTGCGCAGTGTGTGCATGCACGGGGGCGGCTTGGTGGGAGACCATACAACGGGCAGTTACGTGGCCCACCTCACAGACAAGCTGGATACCTACTGGCTCACGGGCAGCTCCACGCCCTGTATCTCCATCTTCAAGCCTTACTGGTTCACCGCAAGCAGCATCCTGTGGACGGAAAATCAAGAAGAGGATGCGCTCAAGTTCTGGATGCTGCGGGAGGAACTCCACCGTCTGATCCTCCAGAACAAGGTGGCAGACCTCACCACTTACCGCCGCCGGGCCGCTGAGCTCGAGAGGGAGTTCCTTTCACTTGTTGAAGCCGTGCAAGCTGGTGGAGCTCACCCCAGCCAGCGGGAAGCCATAGTGAAACAGGCCTGGCAGCGGGAAGAGGAGCTGGTGCAGAGCACCGTGGCCCGCAGCAGGCCCAATGCCAGCCGCATCGGGGGCGGCCTGTGGTTCAGGAATTACTGGCGGAAGCAGAACAGAAAGCTCGGCCTCTAGAAGTCGAGCCTTGCAAAGACCTGCCCCTTGTCCAGGTCATGGAGCTCAACGGAAGTGTCAGTGAGCAGCGCCACGCTGCGCCTCTGTTCGCGTCCCTTGGGTAGAGCCGGGCTTCCAGGGTTGAGGAAAATGGTGTCGCCAAGGCGCTGCAGAACCGGTTCATGGATATGGCCGCTGACCCAGAGCTTGATCTGGAAACGCTGGATCATGGCCTCCATGATGTCCGGACCGTAGTGGTGCCCGTGGGTGACCAGCGCCCTTCCGAAGGGCAGTTCAGCCATGAAGTATGGATCCTGCAGGACGATATCCAGGACCATCTGGTCCACGTCGCTGTCGCAGTTGCCCCTCACGGCCTTGATTGGGATCGAGCATGAGTTAATCAGCTCGAAGAGCTCCTGGGTGTTGTAGCCTGCGGGCAGGGGATTGCGTGCCCCGTGATACAGCACATCGCCACAGTGCCAGATCTGTTCCACGCCCCTGAAGGGCCCGTTTATAGCATCGAGCCAGGCGCGGGTGCTGCCGTGGGTGTCGCTGATTATGCCGATCAGCATAGTTCTTCCTCCTTCGCCTAAAGTAGCATACCAAATTCTCCGGTTTTCACCGATCTCCTGCTTTACCCCCTTGACAAACGCGGGCAGGGCGGGTATGCTGAAAGACAATAGATTTGCAACGACGATGATCAGGAAGAGTAACCTCTGCTTACCTGACAGAGAAGGGAGTGGCCCGCTGAGAGCTCCCGCAGGGATGCCGTGGTGAAAACCACCTGTGAGTTGCCGGCTGAAAGACGAGTAAGCCGTGCCGGAGCAGCCGTTACCTGCAGAATGAGCGGATCGTGGCCGCATAGGCGCGATCAAATTGGGTGGAACCGCGAGAACCTCGTCCCATGTGGATGAGGTTTTTTATATTCCCAGAAAGGAGAGAAAGATATGGAAGAAAACATGGCCCTAGTCGACCGCGAGGAGATTCTGCGCCACACGACTGCCCACGTCATGGCCCAAGCAGTGCTGAGGCTGTGGCCAGGGACGAAAATGGCCATCGGGCCGGTGATCAAGAACGGCTTTTACTACGACTTTGACCTGGAGCATAGATTCACCCCTGAAGACCTGGAAGCCATCGAGGCTGAGATGAAGAAGATCATCGCCGAAGACCTGCCGATCGTTCGGGAGGAGATCAGCAACCAAGACGCCGTGGCTCTGTTTTCCGATCTCCACCAGGATTACAAGCTGGAGCTGTTGGAAGAACTGGACGGCACCGTGAGCATCTACCGCCAGGGTGAGTTTGTGGACCTCTGCCGCGGACCGCATCTGGAAAGGACCTCTCAGGTCAAGCACTTCAAACTGCAGAGCATTGCCGGTGCCTACTGGCGGGGCGATTCCAAGCGCCAGATGCTCCAGCGCATTTACGGAACCGCTTTCCTGAAGAAGGACGACCTGGAACAGCACCTGCGCATGTTGGAGGAAGCGGCCAAGCGTGACCACCGGATCTTGGGCAAACAGCTCGACCTGTTCAGCATCCAAGACGAAGGGCCTGGCTTCCCCTTCTTCCATCCCAAGGGCATGGTGCTCCGCAACGAGCTGGAAGCCTTTTGGCGGGAGGAGCACCGCAAACGGGGTTATGTGGAGATCAAGACCCCCATCATGCTCCATGAAGAGCTGTGGCACCGCTCGGGCCACTGGGACAACTACAAGGAGAACATGTACTTCTCCACCATCGA
>DURQ01000041.1 GCA_012840725.1 Bacillota bacterium | reverse complement strand
CGAACTCATTCTTGGCATAGGGGCAGGTGGGGGCGCTGCCGCCGTAGATGGAGGAGCAGCCGGTAGCGTTGGCAATGACCATTCTGTCGCCGAAGAGCTGGGTAGCCAGCTTGATGTAGGCGGTCTCGCCGCAGCCGGCACAGGCTCCGGAGAACTCGAAGAGCGGCTGTCTGAACTGGCTGCCCTTGACGTTGTTGGCCGGAACATGGGCACCGCGGTTCGGCAGGCTCATGGCAAAGGTCCAGTTCTCATGCTGAACTTCGGCATGCTCGTGGAGCGGCTCCATAACCAGGGCTTTCTCCTTGGCCGGGCAGACCTGGGCACAGTTGCCGCAGCCGGTGCAGTCCAGGGGTGAAATCTGTATGCGGTACTGCAACCCTGCCAGCTCTTTTCCGGTGGCCTTGAGGGTGACGAAGGACTCAGGAGCACCTGCCAGGTCTTCCTCTGTCGCCAGGAACGGACGGATGACCGCATGGGGGCAGACGAAGGAACACTGGTTGCACTGGATGCAGTTTTCAGGGATCCACTTGGGTACGTTGATGGCGATGCCGCGCTTTTCGTAAGCGGTGGTGCCGGTGGGCATCAGGCCATCAGGCGTAAAGGCGCTGACCGGCAGCTCATTGCCCTTGAGGGCTTGGATCGGACGGACCACATTGTCCACAAAGGGGATGGTCTCCGCTGCAGGCGCTGCCTCATCTTCCGCTTCAGCCCAGCTTGCCGGATAGTCAACCTTGACCAGGTGGGAGACGGCCTGATCCACAGCGGCGTAGTTCATCTGGACGATCTTCTCGCCCTTCTCGCCATAGGTCTTGTAGATGGCCTCTTTGATGTACCTGATGGCGTCTTCCGCAGGAATGACGTTTGCGATCTGGAAGAAGGCGGTCTGCAGGATGGTGTTGATCCTGCCGCCAAGGCCGATCTCAGCAGCGATCTTCACAGCGTCGATGTTGTAGAAGCGCAGCTTCTTGCGGGCTATGGTGCGCCTGAGGGAAGCCGGCAGCTCCTTCTCCATCTCTTCCACACTCCACGGAGAGTTGAGCAGGAAAACGCCACCCTCCTTGATGCCGTCCAGGAGGTCGTAGGCCTTCACGTACGAAGGTTTGTGGCATGCGATGAAGTCAGCTTGGTTGACCAGGTAAGGTGCCCTGATGGGGCTCTTGCCGAAACGCAGGTGGGAAATGGTCAAGCCGCCGGACTTCTTTGAGTCGTACTCATAGTAACCCTGGGCGTACATATCTGTGTGGTCGCCGATGATCTTGATGCTGTTCTGGTTGGCGCCGACCGTTCCGTCGGAACCGAAGCCGTAGAACTTGCAGCTGATCAGGTCCTGCGGGGCGATATTCAGCTCATCTTTGACTTCCAGGGAGGTGAAAGTGACATCGTCAATGATGCCCACCGTGAAGTGGTTCTTCGGCTCATCCTGGGCCAGGTTGTCGAAGACGGCCTTGACCATGGACGGTGTAAACTCCTTGGAGCTCAGGCCGTAGCGGCCGCCGAAGACTTCAATGTCGGTACGCCCGGTTTCGGTGAGGGCGCCCACCACATCGAGGTAAAGCGGCTCGCCAAGTGCCCCCGGCTCCTTGCAGCGGTCGAGAACGGCGATGCGCTTGACCGACTTGGGAACAGCCTGAGCAAAGAGCTCAGTGGCGAAGGGCCTGTACAGGCGGACCTTGATGAGGCCCAGCTTCGCGCCGCGGGCGTTGAGGTACTTGACTGTCTCTTCGATAGTCTCGCAGCTGGAGCCCATGGAGACGATAATGTGTTCGGCATCTTCAGCGCCGACATAGTCAAAGGGCTTGTAGGAACGCCCGGTGAGCGCAGCCACCTGGTTCATGGCTTCGATGACGTAGTCAGTCACAGCCAGGTAGTAGGGGTTGGCAGCTTCGCGGCCCTGGAAGAAGATGTCCGGGTTTTGAGCGGTTCCCCTGAGTTCGGGGTGCTCAGAGTTGATGCCGCGGGCGCGGAAAGCGGCCACAGCTTCCATGTCTACCAGCTTGGCCATCTCGTCGTAGTCGAGAAGCTCGATCTTCTGGTACTCGTGGGAGGTTCTGAAACCATCGAAAAAGTGGAGGAAGGGAACGCGGCTCTTGATGGCGGTCAGGTGAGCCACCAGGGCCAGGTCCTGCACTTCCTGGACAGAGCCGGAGGAAAGCATTGCAAAGCCGGTCTGCCTTGCGGCCATCACGTCAGAATGGTCGCCGAAAATGGAAAGGGCGTGGGTTGCCACTGTGCGGGCGGAAACGTGGAAAACGCCCGGCAGGAGCTCGCCTGCGATTTTGTACATGTTAGGGATCATCAACAGGAGGCCTTGAGACGCGGTAAAGGTTGAGGTCAGCGCCCCGCCAACCAGTGATCCGTGGACAGCTCCCGCTGCGCCCGCTTCGGACTGCATCTCTACAACGCGTACAGGGTGCCCGAAGATGTTCTTCTGGCCATGGGCGGCCCACTCATCGCAGTACTCGCCCATGTTAGACGATGGTGTAATGGGATAGATCGCAGCTACGTCGCTGAAGGCGTACGCCACATGCGCTGCTGCGAAGTTCCCATTAACGGTCATCTTGCGCATAAGCTTATGATTCCTCCTTACAAATGGTATTGAAAGCAAAGCCTGCAGAACCTGGTGCTCATCCCGGCCACATGTGACGGCGCTCACAAGGTCAGGCATTTTTCCCTGCAAACAGTTCTCCATATGGACTGGGATTCCTCCACACATTATATACTTAATGTCCGGGGGCGTCAAACGAGGCGGAGACCAGCGGATTGGCGCAAAAGGGCTGCAGCGCTGCGGATTCGGAAGCCTTGTTTCAGCGTCCAAGGAGCCTGGCAGCTGTCGCAAGGCACAGGCAGCAGGTGAGGCCCAGGGCGGTGGGAAGCACCGCGGCAAGAAGGGTCCACTTGGCGCTCCCCGTTTCCTTATTGATCGTGAGGAGGGTGGTGGCACAGGGCCAGTGGAACACGGCAAAGACCATGAAGTTGAGGGCGGTCAGCCAGGTCCACCCATTGGCCGCCAGGATGGCCTGCAGAGAAGCCAGGTTATCCACCTGAAGCATGGAGCCAGCTCCCAGGTAGCCCATGAGCAGGATGGGTAGGACTGTCTCATTCGCGGGAAGGCCGAGGACAAAAGCGAGCAGGATCATACCGTCCAGGCCTACGGCGCGCCCCAGGGGATCCAGCCAGCCGGCCATGCGAACGAGCAGAGAACTGTCCCCCAAGCTGATGTTGGCGAGAAGCCAGGTGATCAGTCCGCAGGGAGCGGCCACCACCACTGCCCGCGAGAGCACCCTGAGGGTGCGGTCGAGAAAGGAGCGCATCAGGACTGCTCCCGCCCGGGGCAGACGGTACGGCGGGAGTTCTAGGATAAAGAAGGAAGGTTCTCCCCGAAGCACGGTGGCTGTGAGCAGTCTGGAGACAAGAAGAGTGGCCAGAACGCTGATGGTGATGGCGCTGAGCACCACAAGGGAAGAGGCCAGCCCGCCGCTGAGATCTGGCGCTGCCCAGGATGCTGCGGCAGCGCCCATGACTATCAAGACGGGAAACCGACCGTTGCAGGGCACAAGGTTGTTCGTGAGGATCGCCACTAGGCGCTCCCGGGGCGAATCAATGATCCTCGCCGCGGTTACTCCAGCGGCATTGCAGCCAAACCCCATAGCCATGGTCAGGGCCTGTTTGCCGTGGGCGCCGGCGCGTTCGAAAAAGCGGTCCAGGTTGAACGCCAGGCGGGGCAGCAGGCCGAAGTCCTCCAGCAGGGTGAAGAGGGGAAAGAAGATGGCCATGGGAGGAAGCATCACCGATACCACCCAGGCCAGGCCGCGGTACATACCCAGAACGAGAGGATCGTGCAGCCAGGGCGGGAAGCCCAGCCAGTTCAGGAGCTGGGAGAGGTACTCCTCGCCGCGAAACAGGACCGCGGCGAGCAGCCGCGAGGGATAGCCGGCTCCGGCGATGGTGATCCAGAGAGCTCCCGCCAGCAGCGCGAGCATGATGGGTATGCCCCCGGCCGGAGAGAGGATCAGCTCATCGAGGCGGCCAGTGAAGCCGGGCCTGCCGCGGGGAGCATCAGCGATCACCTTAGAAGCGATTTCTTCCGCCCGCCGGTAGCGGGAGGCTGCCGGCTGATCAGGATCCGCGGGGAGCGGCCGGGGGAAGGCCTGCGGCTGCCCCTGGATCAGGCCGATCACAGCCTCTTTCAGAGCCTCCAGGCCTTCGCCTCGGGCGGCAGCGGTGGGCACCACCGGGATGCCCAGCTCTTCCTGGAGCCTCTGTGTGTCAAGGCGCAGGTTGCGGCGCCTGGCCTCGTCCATCAGATTCAGGCAGAGGACAGCCCGGGGCGTGAGCTCCAAGACCTGCAGGGCTAGGTGCAGGCTGCGTTCCAGGCAGGTAGCATCTGCCACGATCACCACGGCGTCGGCAACGCCTGAGGCCAGGAAAGCCCGGGCAGCTTCTTCTTCCGGAGAACAGGGAGTGAGGGAATAGGTGCCGGGCAGGTCCACTACTTCCACGCTGAAGCCCCCGTGGTGGAAGTACCCCTTCTTCAGTTCCACAGTCTTGCCCGCCCAGTTGCCCGTATGCTGCTTGAGGCCCGTAAGGGCGTTGAAGACTGTGCTCTTTCCGGTGTTGGGATTGCCGGCAAGAGCTACGAGCGGGCCCGTTTTCATCGGTACTCCTCCTCTGCCCGGATCAGGATCTGAGCCGCCGCGGCGCGCCGCAGGGCAAAGACGGACCCCCGCACGCGGTAGGCGGCAAGCCTTCCACCTGCGCCAACAAACTGGACCTGGACGCAGGTGCCCGGCACCAGCCCCAGGTCCAAAAGCCTCTGCCGCAGCACTCCTTCTGCGGCCAGGGCTTCAACAATACCCTGCTGGCCGCGGTCAAGATCCGCCAAAGTCACAGCTCCACTTCTCCTCCCCGGCTCGCTTTTTTAGAGTATGAAAGTGTGCTTCTTTGGTGCCTCCAACTCTGCGCGGGAAGGAGGAAACAGGGTTTTGACCGGGAAACGAGAATGAATAGGGCATAATGTTGGCAAGGAGCAGGGGTCAATGGATCTAGATGCACTCAGAGAGCTGGCACAACGGAGCATGGGCAAGCGCCGGACCCATGCTGAGCGGGAACCAGGTTTTGTCTACTACCACGGCCAGCGCGTCGCCGAAATCGCACTTCAGCTGCGGAAATTGATCTTCCCCGCCGATGACACCATGGACGAAGTGATCCTGGTTGGCGGCTGGTTCCACGATGTTGGAAAGGGTATCGAGCCCCATTGGGAGTACGGGGCTCTCCTGGCCAGGGAAATGCTCAAGGCGCACTGCACGGCCGACGAGCTTGAGCGTATTGTGGAAATAGTGGGGAGCCACACCCTGCGAAAGCAGCGGGAATATCCGCCCTATGTAAAGCTGGTGCAGGATGCTGATCTCCTGGACCACTATGGAAGTATGGACATCTGGTTTGAGTTTCGCTGGTGTGCGGTTTCGGGCAAAAAGGCCGAGGAAGCACTGGAGTTCTATGGAGCGGAGTATGACGAGAACATAGCGAGGTTGTGCAGCCTGCTTAACTTCCCCCAGTCGGTGGAGGTGTTCAAGGAAAAGGCTGCCTATGCCCGGGCCTTTGCCGAGCGTTTTTGGCGGGAGGCCAGAGGAGAACTGATCCTGGGTTGAAAAAAGGCCAAGGGTTGATGCCCTTGGCCCTTTGAGAGGGAGGAAAGCGTGATTGCTGCAGGTCAGCAGGAACTAGTGCTTTCACTATCGATGGTGATCTGGACTGTATCTGTAAGGACGTCAGCATAGGTGTAGGAGCGGCGGCGAACTGCATTTGACTGGTCTAGATGTACGACAAACAGTTTTGGATAGGTTTCCACCAAGACCCCTTTAGATTCTAAGTACCGGCGGCGTCCCTGGTTGGCTCTGATGGAGACTCTCTTACCCAGATTGGATTCCAGGTGCTGTCTGATCTCATCGATCGTGTTCGGCTTCTGCACACCCATGTTGTCAACCCCTTTCAGGAAGTTTTGGAGCGCTTCGAGCCGCTCGGGAAGCACTCCACCGCAGCGTGCGGTCAAAAAAAGCGCATGATCGACAGTAAAGTCGTCACACGCTTGGAGCACTCCTACGAGGTTAGCTGACGGGTTAGGGCACCCAAGTTGCCCTTCCTGATAACCAGGATTCACCCCAGAGAATCGGGTCCCCCGTTCACATTTGGTGAAATGATCTTCGGAGATCGCGGCGCCTCATGATATGCAGTTGTTCCTATCCAGAACTGTGCAGTTATAGTGTAGCATAATACTTAGAAATCTGTCAAGAGGGAAAATGGAAAGGCGGAATTCAGGCTGAAGGGCCAGGGAGGTAATCTGCTTGGACATTCTGATTGTGGGAATGGGCAAACTCGGCTACAGACTGGCGGAGACGCTGGTTGCATCTGAGCACAACGTGACAGTGGTGGACAGCGATGAGGAAGCGCTGGTCAAAGCGGTGAACAGGCTTGACGTGCTGACGGTCACTGGAAACGGTGCCCAGCTGCAGCTCTTGGAGGAAATCGGCGTTGGCAAAAAAGACCTGGTCATCGCGGTGACCAGCAGCGACGAGACCAATGTACTGATCTGCGTCACCGCGAAAAAGCTCGGCTGCCCGCGAGTGGCCGCCAGGGTGCGCAATCCAGATTACGCCGGGCAGATCGATTTCCTCAAGCGAGAGCTGGCCATCGATTTCATCACCAATCCTGAACTGGACACTGCAAATGAAGTAGCCCGCTATCTGCTGCGAGGCTACAACTCTCATCTGGAGTCCTTTGCAGGCGGGAGAGTGGGGCTGTTCGAGGTACCAGCTGCTGCCCTGCCGGAGGTGATCGGGAAGACCCTTGCCGAGGTAGATGTTTTCAGGGATTTACTGGTCGGAGCGCTTTACCGCGACGGAGAAGTGATCATCCCCTCCGGTGAAACGCGGTTGGAAAGCGGCGACACTCTCTATCTTATCGGACGTCGCGAGTCGGTGACCGCCCTGATCAGGAGCCATGCCGATCTGGGGCAGCGCCATGTAACCAAAAAGGTGATGATCCTGGGCGGAGGAAAGGCCGGTTTCTACCTGGCGAACCGGCTTCTGACGGCTGGGTTGAGTGTTAAGATCATAGAACAGGACGAGGAACGCTGCGGATACCTGGCCTCCCATCTTCCTGGGGCTCTGGTGATCTGCGGCGATGCAACAGATCTGGACCTGCTCCAGGACGAGAACCTGAGCGACATGGATGCCCTGGTTTCCTTCACAGGGCATGATGAGGAAAACCTCATGCTTGCCCTGCTTGGAAAGCAGCACGGCGTGGCCAAGGTGGTGGCCAAGGTAAGCCGTTCGAACTTCGTGCCCATAATTGAGGAGCTGGGCATTGACCGGGCTGTCAGCCCTGGTCTCATCTCCGCCGGTGAGCTAGTGCGGTTCATCCAGGGCGGCCAGGTCGCTTCGCTGTCGCTCATGTTCGGGGGACAAGCCGAGGCCATGGAGTTGGTGGTGCCGCCCACCGCCCCCATCATCGGAAAAGCGCTCTCTGAAGCGGGCATCCCATCTGGAGTGCTGATCGGATCCGTGGTTCGCCAGGGGCAGGTTTTCATCCCGAAAGGTGATTTTATCATCCGCGGGCAGGACAGGGTCATCGCCTTCTGCCTGCACAAACAGCTGCCCGCCTTGAGCAAACTCTTTGACCCGAAGCGAAGGGGGATAGGGCATGAACTCTGGTTTGGTCGCAAGGATACTGGGAAACCTTCTGCTGATTGAGGGAGCTGTGCTGGCTGTCCCTCTCGGAATCTCGCTTTTCCTTGGAGAGCGCCGCGCTGCCATCGGGTTTTTGGTTTCCATGGGTGTAACCGGATTGATCGGATTGTACCTTTCCAACGTGCCCGCGAAGTCGCCGCGCCTTAAGGCCAGGGAAGGGATCTGCATTGTCACCATAGGCTGGACGATCGTCTCGTTTTTCGCAGCGGTTCCATTTTTGCTGTCTGGTGCAGTACCTTCCTTTGTCGATGCCTTTTTTGAAGCAGTCTCCGGTTTGACTACCACCGGAGCCTCGGTGCTCAGCCGGATTGAGGACCTGCCCAAGGGGATTTTGTTTTGGCGCTCACTGCTTCACTGGTTGGGCGGCATGGGGATCTTGGTATTAACTCTGGCAATTTTGCCCACCCTAGGAGTAGTAGGATTTCAGGTATTTCGGGCGGAAAGCCCTGGCCCGACGCCGGACAAGTTCACGCCCCGCCTGGCTGCTACCAGCAAGATTTTGTATGTCATTTACGGAGTGCTCACGGCACTGATCGTTTTGGCTGTGCGCACCGCGGGTGTGTCTTGGTTCGACAGCATTCTGCTGGCCTTTGGGTCCGTTGGAACCGGCGGTTTTGCGCCCTTCAGCGACAGCGTGATGGGCCTGGGCGCCAATACTCCTCTGGTCCTGGTGCTGGCCTCCAGTATGCTGCTGGCTGGCGTCAACTTCTCGCTGTATTACGAACTGATCCGAGGGCGCTGGAAGCAGGCGCTGGCCAACTCCGAGCTGCGCTGGTATTTGGCCATCATGGGCCTGAGCGTTCTGGCCGTTTCCCTAAACCTCTACGGCAGAGTTTACGGAAGCATAGGAGAAACGCTGAAGCACGCCTGGTTCCAGGTTAGCTCAGTCATGACAACTACCGGCTATGTCACCGCAGACTTTGACCTCTGGCCGCCTTTCAGCAAGGGCATCCTTTTTCTCCTCATGTTTGTGGGAGCGAGCGCCGGTTCCACATCGGGTTCGGTGAAGGTGGTGCGCCTGATGGTCGGCGCCAAGGTTGTGAGAGGAGAGATCTCACGGGTGCTGCATCCCCAGGCCGCCAGGCCGGTGATCGTCAGCGGCAGGGTGATGCCCCCTGAGGTTGTGCGCAACGTGATCAGCTTTCTGCTGCTGTACTTTGCCGTTTTCGCAGTGGGTTCTCTGATGATCAGCCTAGACGGCCTGGATCTGTTCAGTTCTATGAGCGCCGTTGCGGCTACGCTGGGCAACGTTGGTGTGGGCTTTGGCGGTGTTGGCCCAACGGCGGGGTTTGCGGGGCTCGGCTTGGGAAGCAAGCTTATCCTGTCGTTTCTCATGCTCCTTGGCCGCCTTGAGCTGTTTCCCGTGCTTGCAGTGCTCAGCCCCCGGTTTTGGAAGGAGTGACTCAAGGCCGCAGGAAGTCCTGCGAAGGATATAGAGGGGTCTGTTGATTGAGCACACTACTGGAGGGGAGTGCCCATGAAGAAAACGCTGGTGGCCGTGGTTGTTGTGATCATTCTTCTGGCTGCCGCAGGAGGCGTTGTCTGGTGGTACATGCAGCGCGATCCTGCCGATACAGCTGAAGCCTTTTTGGAGCGGGTGGCCGCCAAGGACTATGACGGCCTGGAGGGCTTGTTCACTGCCGATGAGCATCCCAGCGCTGACGAACTCAAACGAGCCTTCAGCGAGTTTGGCGAGGCCTTCGGCCTGACGGAGATCACCGTTGGGGACCTGACCCCCATATCCAAAAACAGCAGGGAAGCGGTTTTCACCTTCACTTTGACCTATGCCAGCCGAGATTTTGAGCCTCTCAGCATGGAGAGCAGCCTTACAGTGCAGCGGCAGCACATTTTCGATGCCTGGAAGGTAAAGTGGCAGGACAACCTCCCCCTGCACGAGTATGGCCTGCGGGCGTCCTATTCCCGCCTGCGTCTTGACCCCAGCCGGGGGCGGATTTTGGACAGAACGGGCCAAATACTCGCTGGCGAAGGAAGCCGGGTAACCATCGGGGTGCAGCCGGACCGCATCTCGGCACCGGAGTGGCTCTTCGGCGCCTTGGAAACGGAGCTCGGGCTCAGCCCTGAGTACGTGCGCAGGCAGTACGAAGCTCCCGGAGTGCAGGGGCACTGGTTCGTGCCTCTTATCACTGTAACTGAAGAAGAATTCCAAAGAGTCGATCCGGCGCTGCGTCCGATCCCGGGGGTGTTTTTCCGCCGGGTGGAAGCCCGGGCCTATCCGGAAGCGGCCACGGCCGGCCACATAACCGGGTATTTGGGTGAAGTGACGCAGGAGATGATAGATGCCTATCCCGAGCGGGAGTACCTGAGCGGAGAAACGGCCGGCAGGGCGGGCCTGGAGAACAGCCGGGATGATGTTCTGCGCGGGCGGCCCGGCTACCGCTTCTACGTGGAGCCGGAAGGCGGCAGCCCGGTTCTCCTGGGCGAAAAGAAGGTGCAGGATGGAGCCGATCTGACGCTGACCATAGACCGCAGGCTGCAGGAACTGGCCTACAGCGTCCTTGGCGAGCGCACCGGAGCCCTGGTTGTGCTCAATGCTGAAACGGGGGCAATCCTGGTTCTGGCCTCGACACCCAGCTATGATCCGAACGAGTTTATCGGAGGGATCAGCGCCAGCCGCTGGCAGCAGCTCAGCTCCGACCCCAAGCGCCCTCTGTTCAACCGTGCGCTTCAAGGGCTGTACCCTCCTGGTTCTGTCTTCAAGGCGGTGACCGTGTCCGCAGCCCTAAACGAAGGCCTCTATGAGCCGTCAAGTACCTTCACGGACCGGGGTGAGCTGGCGGTACAGGGCAACATCATCCGCAACTTCCAGAGGCAGGTGTTCGGCGAGCACACCCTCCACGATGCACTGGTGAGATCCATCAACACCACCGTGGCCCAGGTCGGCCTGGATCTCGGCGCACCAAAGCTGGAGGAGTACTTCAAGCGCTTCAGACTGGACCAGGCGTGGCAGCTCGGCCTGCCCACATCGGGCGGCCAGATCGGCACCCCCGGGCGCAGCCGCGTCGCCCTGGCGTGGTCAGCCATCGGCCAGGACCAGGTTCTGCTCACCCCTCTGCACATGGCGCAGATCTTCAGCGTCTTCGCAAGCGGAGGGCATGTGCCTCCCATACACATAGTGGAGGGAGAAGCTGCAGCTGTTGAAAGCGAACCCATCCTCGCGCCGGAAACGGTGGAGATGATCAACAACATGCTGCGGGATGTTGTTCTGGAAGGGACGGGCACCCAGGCGCAGGTGGGAGGTCTCACGGTCTTCGGCAAGACGGGCACTGCGGAGATCGTTGGCGGCGGTTCTCACGCCTGGTTTGCTGGACACACCGAACTCCCCTCTGGGGAAAAGATCTCCCTCGCACTCCTTGTGGAAGAGGGCGGCGTGGGCGGACAGTCAGCCGCTCCCCTTGTCAGGCAGTTCCTGGACGGATTGGCTCGCTGAGGGGAAGGGAAAACGGACAGTTCTGAAGAATTTGTGATTATCAGGCGAATGCGGAGGGCCTAACATGCGCAGCAGGTGGATCGCTGGACTGTTCGTGCTGCTGTTTCTTGTCAGCGCTGCCTGGGGTGCTCAGGCTGCCTGGGACGGACTGTCCGTGCATTTTATCGATGTGGGGCAGGCAGAAGCGGCCCTGCTCCAGAGCGCGGAGTGTACTATACTGATCGATGCCGGAGGGCCTGACGGTTCTGAGGTTGTGGACTATCTGCGCAGTCTCGGTGTGGAGAACATCGACCTCTTCATCGTCACCCATCCCCATGCGGACCACATCGGCCAGGCCGTCCAGGTGCTCGGCGGATTTTCGGTTGCGGAAGTCTGGATGTCGGGGTATGAACACTATACGCCGGCGTTTGAGGAGCTTGTCGATGCCGTGCTGGCATCCGACGCCGCTTACTATGAGCCGCGCACGGGGTATGAGCAGAGCTGGGGCGGCCTTACCCTGCAGGTGCTCAACCCAGCGCAGCTGAGAGGCACGGCACACCAGGACTGCCTCGTCGTGAAAGCCACGTATGGTGAGATATCCTTCCTTTTCACAGGCGATGCGGAAAAGAACACCGAGGCGGAGCTTGTGCAGGAGGGCCTGCCCCTGGAGGCGCAGGTGCTGCAGCTTGGGCATCACGGCTCGCGCACTTCCTCCTCACTCGGTTTTCTCCTGGCCGTGAATCCAAAACTGGCCATTTACTCTGCGGGGCTGGGCAACGACTACGGCCATCCGCATGGGGAAGTTGTCGACAGGTTGAGGATCCTGGGTATTCCCGTCTTCGGCACGGATCAGTACGGCACCATCGTGATAAAGACGGACGGTCAAAGCTGTGAGCTCTCGGCCAGCCGCTGGGAAGAGCAGCCTTCTCTGCAGTGTGTGGATCTGAACACCGCGTCCTTTGGGGAACTGCAGCGCATCGTACACATCGGCCCTGAGCGCGCTCAGCAGATCATCGAGGAAAGGGCAAAAAGGCCTTTCCGCAGCATCGATGAACTGGCCTTGCGCATTGAAGGCATCGGCGAGAAGAGGCTGGCGGACATCAAAGCCCAGGGGTTGGCGTGCGTGAAGGAAGTGAGCGATGGTAAACAATAGGCAGCGGGCGGTCATTGACCGCATCGTCGATGGGATATTTGCCGTCCTGCTCCTGGAGGAGGGACGGGAGCAGATCACCGTTCCCGTGGACAAGCTTCCGGAAGGCAGCGCAGAGGGTCACTGGCTGCTGGTGAGGTTCGCTGGCGGCGAGCTGATCGAAGCCGAGCTTGACTCGGCAAAGACCGAGGAGATGCGGGAGAGGATCAGGCGCAAGCGCGCCCTGCTCCTTGAGCGAATGAAAAAGCGGGGCGGATAACATTCGGGCAGCTAGCTGACTGGAGGGCGGCGGAGGATCAGCCAGCGGCCTGAAAGGTCACGGCGGCTGCCGCATTCGACGAAGCCGGCCGAGGCGTAGAGGCGCCTTGCGGCGGTATTGTCTTCCCGCACATTCAGCCCCACAGACTGCCCCTTAAGTAGATCAAGAACCTGGCTCAAGAGGAGAGTACCCACACCCTTTCCCTGACAGGCAGGGAGGACGGCCACGGAGACGATGGTCGCCTGGGGTCTGGGTACTTTTTTGTCTCTGCGGGCGGTGGTCAGCATGAGAAACTCATTTGCAAGCAGTCGAAGCAGCTCGCAGGGGCCGACCATCAGGCCCATCTGCGCCAAGAGCAGGAACGCCTTAGAAACGTCTGGGCGGGCCTGCCCCTCGGCGCTGTCGTAGAGGCAGTAGCCGGAGAGATCGCCGCTTTCATCCAGAGCCACGATACCCTGAGCCCCCGCGGCGAAGACCAAAGCAAAGGAGAGCTCCAGCAGGCGCAGAAGCCTTTCCGGACGCTTGCGCGGGAAAAAGAGCTGGACGCTTTCGGGAAACGCCTGGCGGTACACTTCCGCGATGGAGCGGGCATGGGCTTCAGTTGCCGCGGCTAAGCGCATGCTTTTCCTCCTTACTCAGGCTGGTCGATGGATGGGAAGGCCTCGGCGGATGCATCGTGGAGCAGTTCCGCCAGGGGCACGATTTCCAGTCCTTTGGCACGGATGATCTCGATCACCCGGGGCAGGGCCATAACCGTAGCCCTGCGGTCTCCTCCCTCGTTTCTGAGCAGAGCGCCGCTGTCGTGGAACAGGATGATATCGCCTCCCCGCACTCTGGACTCCACGAGCCGCTCGATATACGTGGCGGTCACTCCGAAGCGCCAGTCGCGCGTGGAGATGGACCAGAGCACGATTTCCTGTCCGAGGAGTTTGGCCATGCGCCGGAAGCGGTCATCGTGCATGCCCCGGGGCGGCCGCACAAAACTGGGGAAGGCTCCCGTAACCTCTGCGATCACCGCAGTCGCTTCCATAAGTTCCTTCTGAAGCTGGACGGTGGAGAGGGTGGGAAGGTTGAGGTGATTCTGAGTATGGCTGCCGACGGCATGCCCCTCCTCAACCACCCGGCGGGCAATATCAGGGTACTTCTCTACATGGCTTCCCACCATGAAAAAGGTAGCCGGCACGTTGTATTCTCGGAGAATGTCCAGGATAGCCGGGGTAAACTCTGCGCTTGGGCCGTCATCAAAGGTGATGGCCACTTTGTTTGACGATCGGTCACCGACGCGGTAGATGTCCGGCTGGTAGCCAAAGCCGTGATAGACGTAGAACCAGAGCACCAGGAACAAGGTGGCGATGCCCAAGACGCCGGAAACAGCGGCCAGAAGGAACTTGGGGGCCTTAACCCGGCACCAACCAAGGATGCGGACGGCCACCCGCCAGTAAATGCGGGCGAAAAGCACCGCAATGAGTACAAAACCCAGAAATCTCAAAATGACTTCAAGGTGAGCCATGTATGGTCCTCCCGAGCGAGTAAGTCTTCCACTCATTTTACAACAACAGGTTGTGGGGCACAAGTTTGGAAAGGTTGCACAGCGCCTAGTATAATAGTAGAGTATGAACAGGAGGGTGCGGCTCAGCCCGCCTGTTTTGTCTGATGGCCAGAGCATGGAGGTAATACCAGTTGAAGAACTATCACACACATACTTTTCGCTGCAAACACGCGATAGGTGACGTGGCTGACTATGTGGAGGCCGCGGCCGCGCGGGGAATTTCTGTCCTAGGTTTCGCTGACCACACGCCCCTGCCCGACGGCCGCTGGTCTTCGATCCGTATGGCTGTCGAGGATCTGCCTGGGTACGTCGGGGCAATTGAGCAGGCCAAGAAGGACAATCCTCAGATGACTATCCTAAAGGGCATGGAGTGCGAGTGGGCTGCCGAGTACCACAGCTTCTTCCGAGATGTCCTGCTCGGGGAGTTCGGGCTGGATTACCTGGTCCTCGGCTGTCACCAGTTCCCAATTAACGGCGGCTGGCAGAGCAGCCACACCGCGCCCAACGACGCCGCCTATCTAGCCGCCTACACCAAGCATCTGATCGCCTCAATGCAGAGCGGACTCTTTGCTTTCGTCGCGCACCCCGATCTCTTCGGGCTGACCTATCTGGAATGGGATGAAGAAGCGGAGGCTGCGGCCAGGGACATTCTCAGCGCTGCCGAGGAACTGAACCTCCCTCTAGAGATCAACGGCCTCGGCCTCAGCCACCGTGTTGTACAGACCTCCCTCGGACCCCGGACTGCCTATCCCTGGCTTCCTTTCTGGGAACTGGCTGCGGAGTTCGACGTTCAGGTCGTGGTGAACTCCGACGCTCACCAGCCGCAGGGCGTGGCCCAGGGGCTGAGGGAAGGCCTGATGTTCGCCCGCAAACTGGGACTGACCCTGGCGGAGTTCGACCACCTAGGAGGTTGACGATGTTTGTCATCTTCAACAAAGGGGAGCAGCGCCTGCCGATCAAGGTCTGGCTGCCCGGAAGGGAGCACCTGGAGGAGGAATGCCTGCGGCAGGCTCTGAACCTATCCAACCTGCCCTTTGCCTTCAGGCACATCGCCCTCATGCCCGATACTCACGCGGGCTACGGGATGCCCATCGGCGGTGTACTGGCTGCCGACGGTGTGATCATTCCCAATGCCGTCGGTGTAGACATCGGCTGCGGGATGGTCTTCGCCCGCACCAACGTCCAGGCTGAGCTGCTCCGGGAAGTGACTGCGCCTGGCGGAACCCTGGCCCAGTACCTGGTAGGCCAGATCATGCGCGCCGTGCCCCAAGGGTTTGACCATCACAAGGAAAAACAGAAGTCCAAGTTCCTGGATGCCTACCGGGTAGAGCGGCTCTACCGCTACGGGGCGGCTGATCTTCCAAAGAAAGAGGAAGCGTACATGCAGCTGGGCACCTTGGGAGGGGGTAACCACTTCATAGAGCTCCAGGAAGATGAAGATGGGTACATGGGCCTCATGGTGCACACCGGTTCGCGCAACTTCGGCTACAAAGTGGCCAACTATTTCAACAGGGTAGCGAAGGACCTGAACCGCCCCATGGGTTCAGAGGTGCCGAGCCATTTCGATCTTGCCTACCTGCCCGTGGACAGCGAGGAAGGCCGCGGCTACATCGGCTGGATGAACTTCGCATTGGAGTTTGCCCGGCACAACCGGCAGCGGATCATGGAGCAGGTACAGCAGATCACGGCAGAGGGGCTGCGGCGCTGCGCGGGAGTCAAAGATGTACGGTTTTTTGGAGAGGTGAACGCCCACCACAACTACGCCGCCAGAGAGACCCATTTCGGGCGGGAGGTGTGGGTTCACCGCAAGGGCGCGATCAGTGCCAGGCAGGGCGAGCCCGGGATCATCCCTGGCGCCATGGGTTCCTACTCCTTCATCGTGGAGGGGCTGGGAAACCCCGAATCATTTCACTCGGCCAGCCACGGCGCGGGCCGGGTGATGGGCAGGAAAGAAGCGGTGCGCCGGTTCAGTGTGGAAGAGGTCCTGGCCGATTTTGCCAAGAAGAACATGGTCCTGGGCAAGCAGCGCCGGGGCGACACCGCCGAAGAGTTCTACAAAGCCTACAAGAACATCGAAGACGTCATGGACGATCAGCGCGACCTTGTAAAACCCGTTCTGAAGCTGAGAACCGTGGCCGTAGTCAAGGGGTGACGGATCCACTTCCTCCTGATCGGTATGGCCATCAGCGGAGCCCTGGCGGGTCTGGCGGGGGCCGAGCAGATACTGGGCCTTCACAACCGGTTTATCGTACGTTTTTCTTCCGATCTCGGGTTCATGGGCGTGGCAGTGGCGCTGCTCGGTAAGAACCATCCCGTGGGAGTGCTGCTGGCGGCAGTGCTCTTCGGTGCTCTCCAGTCCGGTTCAGCGGCTTTGGACCGCCTGACCTCGGTGCCCCGGGAACTCATTACCATCATCCAGGGCCTGATCATCTTTTTCGTAGCCGCGGAGTACCTCATCCGCCGTTTACTGCGCCTAAAGGAGGACGCGTGATGGGCGATCTTCTTGCCATGATGTTTAACACCACAGTCTTTGCTGCCGCACTGCGCATGGCCACTCCCTTGATCTTCGCTGCGCTGGGCGGGATCATCTCCGAACGGAGCGGCGTTGTGAATATTGCCCTTGAGGGGATGATGCTCACGGGATCGTTTACGGCCATGTTCGTCACCCACCTCACGGGGCTGCCCTGGGTGGGGGCGTTGGGTGCCATGGCGGCAGGCGCATTGATGGGGCTTCTTCACGCTCTCTTCTGCGTGCGCTACCGGTCGAATCAAGTGGTTACCGGCACTGCCATCAACATCTTTGCCGGCGGGTTGACCGTCTTCCTGCTGCGGCATTTCTTCGGCTCCGCGGGTACTTCTCCACAAGTGACGGTGATCAAAGACATCACTATCCCGGTGCTGTCGCAGATTCCGTGGGTTGACAAGGTTTTGGGCAGACAGAATCCCCTGGTATACTTGGCCTTCGTCGCCGTGGCCGTGGTGCACGTAGTCATCTACAAAACGCCTTGGGGTTTGAGGCTCAGAGCGGTGGGCGAACATCCCCAGGCCGCCGATACAGTGGGCGTCAACGTCTACAGAATGCGCTACACAGCCGTCGCGATCAGCGGTGCCCTCGCTGCCCTGGGCGGCACCTATCTTTCCATAGCCCATCTCAGCCGCTTCAGTGAAGGGATGACAGCGGGCCGCGGCTTCATCGCCCTGGCAGCCGTCATATTCGGCAAGTGGACCCCCCTCGGGGCACTGGGCGCCTGCCTGTTCTTCGGCTACGGCGATGCTCTGCAGATGCGCCTGTCGGATGTTGGCATCCCCACGCAGTTCCTGAACATGCTGCCTTACGTGATGACCATGGTGGCCCTGGCCGGCTTCATCGGCAAAGCAGTCGGGCCAAAGGCTTCTGGCCAGCCGTACATCAAAGGTTAGATAGCGAGGTTTAGCACGAATTGAAGGATCTGAAGAGGTTTGTTTCCTACTACAAGCCGGAGCTCCGCCTCTTCACTGCGGATCTGCTCGCGGCCAGCGTTATCGCCGTACTCGATCTGTTGTTTCCCATCATCACCCGTACCTTCATGAAAGACTTCATTCCCGGCCGAAATGTGCGGGCGGTGCTGGTCTGGGCCGGTGTGCTGGCAGCTTTATACCTGGTGCGCTTGCTCTGCACCTATTTTGTCGATTACTACGGCCATGTGGTGGGCGTGAACATCGAGTACCGCATGCGCAAGGATCTCTTTGCCCACCTGCAGACCCTGGACTTCCGCTTTTTTGACGATACCAAGGTAGGACACCTGATGAGCAGGATCGTCAATGACCTGCGGGACATCACGGAACTCGCCCACCACGGGCCTGAGGATCTGTTCATCGCCACGCTGATGCTGATCGGTTCCTTTCTCTACCTGTTGAGCATCAACGTGCCGCTGACCCTGATCACCTTTGTGTTTATCCCCTTGATCGGTGGCTATGCCTACAAGACCCGCACGAAGATGAATGAGGCATTCCGGGAAGAGCGCCGCAAGATCGCCGATGTGAACGCAGATCTTGAGAACAGCCTGTCAGGCATCAGGGTTGCCCAGAGCTTCGTCAACGAAGCCTACGAGATCAAGCGTTTCGATGCGGCAAACGCCTCTTTTAAGACATCGCGCTACAAAGCGATGCGGGCCATGGCGGTATATTCCTCCGGCCTGGGGTTTCTCACCGACCTGCTGAACGTGGCTGTCCTGACATGCGGCGCCCTGTTCATGTTCCGGGGACACATCGATCTTGCGGATCTCACTGCTTACCTCATGTTCATCGGTTACTTCCTCCAGCCGATCCGGAGGCTGATCTCCTTCACCCAGCAGTACCAGCAGGGCATGGCAGGGTTCCGGCGCTTTGCCGAGCTGATGGAAGTTCAGCCGTCGGTGAGCGATCGGCCGGGTGCTGTGGATCTGCCGCCTGTGAAGGGAGATATCGAGCTGCGGGATGTGTCCTTCCACTATGCGGAAGACAGCGAAGTCCTGCACAACGTAAACCTGACGTTACCTGCCGGCAGTACCGTGGCCTTCGTCGGCCCGTCGGGCGGGGGAAAGACCACCCTCTGTCACCTGATCCCCCGGTTCTACGATGTGGCCGAGGGGGCGGTGCTCATCGACGGGCACGATGTGCGGGATGTCACCCTGAGCTCTCTGCGGCAGCAGATCGGCTTTGTGCAGCAGGATGTGTTCCTCTTCACCGGAACGATCAGGGAGAACATCCTCTACGGCAATCCCTCTGCCTCAGAGGAGGAGATGGTTGCCGCCGCGAAGCGGGCTCAGATCCACGATTTCGTGATGAGCCTGAAGGACGGCTACGACACCTACGTGGGGGAACGGGGCGTCAAGCTGTCCGGCGGCCAGAAGCAGCGCATTTCCATCGCCCGTGTTTTCCTGAAGAATCCGCCCATCCTGATCCTGGATGAAGCGACCTCTTCCCTTGACACCGCAACGGAAGTCGAGATTCAGGAAGCCCTTATGGAGCTGGCAAAAGACCGCACCACGCTGATCATCGCCCACCGGCTGAGCACCATCAGGCACGCAGACGAGATTGTGGTGCTCACCGAAGGAAGGATCCGCGAGCGGGGTACCCATGGAGAACTCATGGCGAAAAACGGACTGTACGCGAAGCTCTGTGCCGCCCAGATGGAGCAGGTGATCTGAATTAGTTTACGTAGCGATAACATCCACGCCGCCGCCTTTGAAGGCGGCGGTTCTTTCATTTCAGCCCGTTTTTCGGCTCTGGGCTGGCTTTTAACGGTACTCTCAATACTTTGTGCCAAAACGAACATTTTTCTTCCTGTATAGAAGGAGAACTTGCGTAATTCGTAGAATACTAGTGCCAGTTTTTTATCTTACAGGAGGAGAGGAGAAGCGTGAAGAAAAGGCTATCACTGTTGCTGGCGTTGGTTTTGGTTTTTGGTCTCATCGGTGCAGCACAAGCCGCATCCCTGCCCTTTAAGATCGGTCTGATTACCGGTACGGTCTCCCAGGGCGAGGAAGAGTATCAAGCGGCGCTTCAGATGGTAGATCGGTATCCGGGTTCGGTCATACACGTCACCTATCCTGACAACTTCATGCAGGAGCAGGAGACAGTTATCGGCCAGATCGTCCAGTTCGCCATGGATCCTCAGGTCAAAGCGATCGTTGTCTGCCAAGGTGTTCCCGGCACGACCGCCGCTTTCAAGACCGTGCGGGAGATGCGTCCTGATATCGTCCTGATCACCGGGGTTCCTCACGAAGATCCGCCTGTGATCGGCGGTGTGGCAGACATCGCATTCGAAACTGACCAGCTCAGGCGCGGTGCATCCATTGCTCAACTGGCCTACCAGATGGGTGCCAAGAAGATCCTGCATTACTCCTTCCCGCGGCACATGTCCATGGAGCTTCTGGCTGTTCGCTACCAGAACATGAAAGAAGAAGCCGCGAAGCTGGGCATCGAGGTTATTGATGTCACTGCTCCAGACCCGATGGGTGACGCTGGCCTCCCCGGCACGCAGCAGTTCATCCTGGAGGATATCCCCCGCCAGGCGGCTATCCACGGTACTGACATCGCCTTCTTCGGCACCAACTGCGGTATGATGGAGCCGGCCATCCGGGCTTCGCTCGAAGCTGGCATCATCTTCCCAGAACAGTGCTGCCCGAGCCCGTTCCACGGCTATCCCGGTGCTCTCGGCATCGAGGTTGATGAAGAGCACAAGGGCGATGTGGCCTGGATCCTTGAGCAGATCAAAGCCAAGGTCGCTGATATGGGACGTTCCGGCCGCATGGCCACCTGGGTTGCCCCGATCAACATGGTGTTTGTCGAGGCCGGTGTGGAACTGGCTATCAAGGCCGTCCAGGAAGGCATGGACTTCTCTGATGCAGCTGCTGTAGAGGCGGCGATCTACGAAGCGACAGGCGTCAATCTGTCGATCAACCGCTACGAGGAAGGCTACAACTACTACCTGGTACTTGCCGACTCCATCATCTTCTAGGAGCCTGGGCAAAAATAGCTGAAAAGCAATGCGGAGCTCTCGCCCTCTCCGAGGGCGGAACTCCGCACTTTTGTTGCTGAAATAGTGGAGGTGTTGCGAGTGAGCGTTCCTGTTCTGGAGATGCGGGGGATCTCCAAGGCCTTCTTCGGCACTCAGGTGCTGAAGGATGTCAACCTAACCGTAGAACGCGGCCAGATACACTGCTTAGTTGGCGAAAACGGAGCCGGAAAGTCGACCTTGATGAACATCCTCTTCGGCATGCCCGTGATCACGAACACCGGTGGCTATGAAGGTGACCTCTTCATAAATGGCGAGAAAAAGTCCTTTGATTCCCCGCGAGCGGCCATCGAAGCAGGTATCGGCATGGTGCACCAAGAGTTCATGCTCCTGCCGGGCTTCACGGTGACTGAAAACATCAAACTGAACCGGGAGCTGACCAAGGCCAATCCGTTCAGCGCCATCTTTGGTGAGAAGTTGGAGACGCTCAACCGGGCGCAGATGGCCAAGGATGCAAGAACAGCCCTGGACCGCCTGGGCATGACCATCGATGAATGGGCTCCTGTGGCGGGGCTGCCCGTGGGCTACCTGCAGTTTGTGGAGATCGCCCGGGAGATCGACAAGGAGAACCTGCAGCTGCTGGTTCTCGACGAACCAACCGCTGTGCTTACGGAAAGCGAAGCGGAGCAGTTTCTTGAAGTCATCAAGCGCTTGGCGCAGAGCGGCATAAGTATTCTTTTTATTACCCACCGCCTGGACGAGGTTATGGCGGTCGCAGATCGGATTACTATCCTGAAAGACGGCGAGCTGGTCAGCACGGGTCCCAAGGAAGAATACACCATAAGCCAAATTGCCGAGTTGATGGTGGGCCGCAAGGTCGATACCGCCTCCCGGCGTACGAGAACCCGGCAGCCCAGCGATGAAGTGGTGCTGCAGATAAGGGGACTGCGGGTGAACATGCCCGGCGAAACCCTGCGGGGCATCGATCTGGATGTCCGGAAGGGAGAGATACTGGGTCTGGGAGGCCTGGCAGGCCACGGAAAGGTGGGTCTGGCCAACGGCATCATGGGACTCTACCCGAGCCAGGGGCAGGTGCTCTATGAGGGCAGGGAACTGCCTCTTAACAACACCCAGGCCGCGCTCAAGGCTGGACTGGCCTTTGTTTCCGAAGACAGGCGCGGCGTGGGATTGGTTCTGGAGGACACCATTGCCAACAACATCGTGCTCACCAGTATGCAGAGCCAGGACAGGTTCCTCAAACCTGGGTTCCTCAAGCTCAAAGATGAGAAGAAGATCCTGGAACATGCCCGGGAGTTCATCGACAAGTTCGATATCCGCTGCACAGGGCCGGACCAGATCGTCCGCCGGCTCAGCGGCGGCAACCAGCAGAAGGTCTGCTTGGCGAGGGCCTTCACCCAGCAGCCCAAGCTGCTCTTTGTCTCCGAACCGACGCGGGGTATTGACGTTGGTGCAAAGAGCCGGGTGCTGGAGCTGATCGTGGAACTCAACGAGATGGGAGTAACGGTGGTCTTCACCTCCAGCGAGCTGGCCGAACTGCGCAGTATCGCTGACCGCATTGCCATCGTCTATGAAGGCAGATTGGCTGGGTTCCTTCCGCCGGATGCTCCCGATGTGGCCTTCGGCCTCTTGATGGCCGGAAAATCCTTGGAGGAGGTGGCGGCTCGATGAAAGAGCGGTTGACGGCAATCTACCACACCATCGGCCTGCCGCGCCTGATCATTGCCGGTTTCCTGCTCCTGCTCCTCATCATTGCTTCAGGTACGGAGCTGAGCGTAGCCGGGCTGCTCAGCGACGCTTTGGTGCGCATCGGCCAGAACGGCATCTACGTCTTGGCCATGGTGCCTTCCATCCAAGCCGGGGTAGGCCTCAACTTCGGTCTGCCCGTAGGCGTTATCTGCGGCATCGTCGGCGCCCTGGTGGCAATGGAGTTTAACCTTATTGGCTTCACCGGACTGCTTACAGCCCTGCTCTTGGCCATCCCGCTGGCTGTCGGAGCTGGTTTTCTCTATGCGCTGCTGCTTAACCGGGTAGCTGGGCAGGAGATGATGGTGGGGACCTATGTGGGTTTTTCCGTTGTGGCCGGGATGTGCATCTTCTGGCTGCTGGCTCCCTTTAGAAACCCAGCCATGATCTGGCCAGTAGGCGGTGTAGGGCTCAGGACTACGCTGACCCTTGCGGACACCTTTGGCGGCACGCTCAATGACTTTTTGCAATTCGAGATCTTCGGTCTGACCGTGCCCACCGGGCTGCTGCTCTTCTACGCCCTAATTGTCACCCTGGTCTGGCTGTTCTTCAAGACCAAGGCGGGCGTGGCCTTAGAGGTTGTGGGGCGGAACCCGCGGTTTGCAGCGGCCAGCGGCCTGAGCCTGACTAAGTACCGTACGCTCGGGATCATCATGTCCACGGTTCTTGCTGCCATAGGCTACGTCACCTACGCTCAGAGCTTCGGCTTTGTCCAGCTCTACAACGGCCCTCTGATGACAGCCTTCCCGGCAGTAGCCGGTGTGCTGATCGGCGGGGCAAGCACAAGGGAAGCCAAGGTAAGCCACGCCATCTTGGGCGTGATCCTCTTCCAGACGCTGCTCACTGTGGCCATGCCCGTTACGAACCAGCTGATCGAGGGCAACATTTCGGAGATTGCCCGGGTGATTGTGAGCAACGGCATGATCTTGTACGCCCTGACGCGGGCAACCGGAGGTGAACAGGCGTGAACCAAATCAAACGGCTGATCTCGCGCAATGCAGTACCGATCCTCTTCGGCGTTGTCTGCCTTGTGGGCGTCTACTTTGCCAAGATGCCGGGCCAGTTCATACTCATGGAGATCGTGAAGCGCATGGCCCGCAACTCCTTCCTGGTACTGTCCCTGATCATCCCTGTGGCTGCTGGCATGGGCCTGAACTTCGGCATCGTGCTGGGGGCTCTCGCCGGCCAGATCGCCCTGATCCTTGCCACTCACTGGGAGTGGGGCGGAATCGGCGGCCTGCTGGCCACCGCCCTCCTGGCTACGCCGCTGGCGGTTCTGTTCGGGTACCTCGCCGGCATCCTGCTGAACAAGGCTAAGGGCCGGGAGATGATCACCGGTATGGTCATGGGCTTTTTTGCCAACGGCGTGTACCAGTTTATCTTCCTGTTCCTGGTGGGTACCGTTATCCCCTTCGACAACCCGAAGCTGCGCATATCCACAAGCCCGGGTCTGCGCAACACCATCGACCTGTACCGGCTGAAAGGCGCCCTTGATGGGATCTGGGAGGTGCGGTACGGGTTCACCAAGTTCCCGATGGTGACCTTCATCGTAATTGCCGTGCTGGCCCTGGCCATCTGGGCCTTTTTCCGGACCAAGCTCGGCCAGGAGTTTAGAGCTGTCGGTCAGGATCGCCATATTGCTGCCGTGGCCGGAATTAACGTTGACCGCAACCGCAAGCTGGCCATCATCTTCTCTACGGTGCTCGCTGCTTGGGGTCAGCTGATCTTCCTGCAGAACATCGGCACCTTGAACACGTATAACAGCCATGAGCAGGTGGGAACCTTTGCTATTGCCGCTCTGCTTATCGGCGGGGCGACCGTGACAAAGGCCACCATCGCACAGGCCTTGATGGGTACCTTCCTGTTCCACCTGCTGTTTGTGGTTTCGCCTACTGCCGGCCAAGCTATCTTTGGCAGCGCTCAGGTGGGCGAGTACTTCAGGGTGTTTGTGGCTTACGGGATCATTGCCATAAGCCTGGCCCTCCATGCCTGGCAGACAAGGACCGCAGCCAAAGCAAGCATGGAGGAAGACGTGTCAGCATAAGGGGGGCGCTCACCCCCTTTGTTCGTTCCTATCAGTGTTCTTTACCTGTGAAAGCTCACGCTCCTAAGCAGGAGAAATGCTCCTGGGCGCAGAAAGACAGGATATGTCAACGATGCCCTGGAAGGAGGTGGGCAGCGAAGCAGATACGGGGAGGCAAAAGGCGAACTTATCCAGGTTACAGCCGACAGATACGTTCATCAACCTACGGGAAATACTTTGGAGGTGCAGAAAGAGTGAAAAGGAGTTTCATAGTACTTACCACCCTTGTCTTGGTTACTGTATTGCTTTCCGGCTGCAATGTGCTGCCCTGGAGCAGGATTAAGGTGGATTGTACGTATGATACGGACGTGTTCGCAAAGGGTAACCTGCCCGATCGCCTGAAGAAGGGTGATGCTGTCGACCTGTTCTTCCCCTTCAAGGATGGGGCCAAAGGGCAGTACAACCTTGGGTCGTTTGTCATCGAGGTCAAAGCTGGAGACAAACCCGTAGAGCATCTGGCCGGTGAAATCCATGATGTGGATCATCAGGTGATCGGCATCTTCATCAGCATCCCGAATGTGGGCGACAAACCGCTGACTGTCACGGTCCAGCTGAAAAAGTAAGACTCGGGTACTAAAGCACACAAAAACCCCACGGCTGTGGGGTTTTTTTATGTCTGTGCCCCATCAGCTGCATCCGCTTGCAATCAGGAATGTTGACAGCGCTGGTAGGAAAATCCTGTTCCCGCGTAGAAAAGTCCATAGAAATGTTTGAGCAAAAACGCCTGGCTGAAGAGCTGGATGAAAGGGGTGGGTGTTGAAGCAGCTGAACAGCTGAAGACGTGTTGAGCTCAGCGCGACCATCCCGCCAAAATGGAGGTGTGAACAAACATGAAGAGAAACCTGTTGGTGCTTGCCGCCGTTCTTCTCCTTGCTGTCCTTCTTGCAGGGTGCGAAGCGGTGCCCATCAACCTGATCAATGTCAAATACGATGTAGACCCGAAAGTATTCAGGAAACCCAATTACGCCACTCAAATGAAGAAGAACGCCATTTTCGAGGGTGTCTTCTGGTTCCTGGAGGATCAGAGGGGAAGGACTGTTGACGATTTCACGATCAGAATTGACGATGGAAGCCTCGATGGGCTGAGGTACTCTGCCCGCAATGTGGCTGGCAGCGACTTTGAAGGCATTTACCTTCAGATCCCTGATGTGGGTACCAAGAACATCACGATCAGCATCAAACTGAAGACGGAGCAGCAGTAAGAAGGGAATTCATCTCTTTGGGGGTAAATCCGGATGCAAAAGAAGTTGTTGTTGCTCGCCGGCGTCGTGCTTCTTGCTGTTCTCCTGACTGGGTGCTCGGGGCTGATGGTCAAAGTCTGGTACGAATACGATCCGGTCTATTTCTACCCCATATCAAGCAATCCGGGAAAAGTATGGAAGTACGATTCGATGCAAGCAGAGTTTGTGGTGCAATCGAGTTATAAGCACAGCTTTACAAGTGTCGTGGCTGAAGTCTACACGGCGGTCACAGGTGCGCCGATCGCCCATGAGGAGACTCTCGTAAAGCCGGGCGATTACGTGACAAGTATTATTGTAAGAGTCCCAAATGTTGGCAACCAAGACATAGTGATCAAAATCAGGCCGGCCTTTGGAGACTCAAACGAAGAGCAGTGATGCAAGAACCCCACCGCTGGTGGGGTTCTCCTTTGAGTTCCTAGCTTTCTCTGTAGCGCAGCCACTTCCAGACTTCTTTGGGGGTGGCGTTTTTGCCGTACATGAGCATGCCCACCCTGAAGATTTTGGCCGAGGCGCGCATAGTGATGAAGGCCGTGATGAGCAGCAGTGCTGCGGAAAGGAGCTGCTGCCAGAGGGGGACGGCGGTAAACCCGCTGCGCAGCATCATGATCGCCGAACTGGTGAGGGGAAACAGGCTGGCAAAGACAGCGATCGATCCGTTGGGGTTGCTGATCACCGGCCCGAGGAAGAGGAAAGCCAGCATGGGAAGCATGATCACGATGCTCTGGGCGTTGCCGGCGCTCTGCAGGTCCTCCATAGTCGCTCCCAGTCCGACAAACAAGGCGCTGAAGAGCAGGTAGCCGCCGAGGCCAAAGGCCAGGATCACGGGGAGGTTCACCGCCCGCAGGGCTTCCAAGATGGGGAATTCCAAAAAACGGACCGCGAAGGGCAGGCCGAGGGCCAGCCAGAAACCGAGCTGGATAAGACCCAGAAGGAAGTGCCCAACGATCTTGCCCTGCATCAGCTCCCGGGGGCTGATCGAAGACAGCACCACTTCCGCCATGCGGTCCCGCTTCTCCTGAACGGCGCTCTGCATGAGCATTGTTCCTGAGGTAAAGACCAGGAAGTAGACCAGGCCCGTGAACACGGAGGAGACCACCAGGTGCATGGTCTGCGGCTGGGCCTCTTCCTTGAGAGGTACCTGCTGCACCTGTGCCGATGCTGTGAGGAGGGCAAGTTCCTCGGGGCTTACCCCCGACCCCGCAAGGCGCAGCTGCTGCAGAAGTGCAGTCAGGGCTTGGCGCAGGGAACTCACTGCCTGGCTGTTGGAGTCGTTGTAAAAGAGCTCCAGCTGTCCGGTGGTGACGAAGCTCTCCTGAAGCAGGAAGTAACCGGCCCCTTTCTTGGACAGAACGAGCTCGCGGAGATCTGAACCAGGCTCTGCTTCCACCAGCACGACGTGGGTTGGCAGCAGCTCCTTCAGGGTGTCCGCGGCACCCAGCTCGTCCACCACGTAGTACGTTATTTCTGACGGCTGGTTCATCCGCTCCAAAAACACAGGCACCACGATGAAGAGGGCCATGATCAGAGGGGTGATGACCAGTCCGAAGATGAACTGCTTGTTGGTCAGGTTGCGCAGGACTTCCCAACTAGCGATCTTCCAGGCGTTCCGCATGCTGCGCACCTCCTTGAGCTACTTGAACGAAAATGTCGTGGAGCGAAGGACGGCTGATAGTCAGTTCACGCAGTGCCAGGTCGGCAGGCAGGCTCTGCATAAACTGCACTGGCTGAACTCCTTCTCTCAAGATGCACCTGAAGCGGCTGTCGTCCAGCTTTTCCCAGCCTTCCACGAGGCCGCTGTCGAAACGGAGCGCCTGCTCAGCTGAGCAGAGGAGATCAACGCGGAAGCTTCCGTAGCGTTCCTTGATGGACTGGAGGTTCCCCTTCACAACTTCCTTTCCCTTATTGATAAGGAAGATTTCATCGCAGAGCTCTTCCACGATGTTCATCTGATGGCTGGAAAGAAGTACTGCCGCACCCGAGCTGGCAAGAGCCCTGATCTCCGCCTTGAACAGATCCTGGCTCACCGGATCCAAGCCGGAAAAGGGTTCGTCGAGCACCACAAACTTTGGCTTGTGGAGTACAGCAGCGATAAACTGCACCTTCTGCGCCATCCCTTTGGAGAGCTGCTCCACCTTCTTGTTGGCGCAGTCTTCTAATCCGAACTTGCGCAGCCACTGCAGGGCGCGTTTCCTGGCCTCAGCAGGGGGCACATCCTTGAGGCCAGCCAGAAAGAGCAGAATCCGCAGAACCTTTGCTTCTTTGTACAATCCCCGTTCCTCCGGCAGGTAGCCTACGGAGGAGAAGGGGACCCCTTGAGTTTGGTTACTACCCTGTTGGAAGACCACCCGGCCGCGGTCAGGGGCGGTGATGCCCATGATCATGCGCAGAATGGTGGTTTTTCCTGCACCGTTGGGACCGAGCAGGCCTAGGATCTTACCCTGAGGGGCTTGAAAGGAAACATTGTCTACCACAGTGGTGGAGCCATAGGACTTGGTGATCCCTTCTACGTGAAGACCGTCCATGATTTCCCTCCCTGGTCGTTATTTGGAATATTATAGCACAGGTGCAGGGATCTATGTGATAAATTTCCTGAACGCGCTGGAACTGGACGCCAAGGTCCAGCTCCGCCGCTTATTCCTTTTCAGCCTCAACCGTTATCCTTTCTTCAGCGTAGATGCTGTACAGCTGATCCCTGTCCCGAACCGTTCCCCGCACTACCATGAGGTAGGAACCTGGCTCTTCCGGTGCCCGAACCATGAGGTAACCGTCCTGCAGCAGCTGAGCGCCTCTCGCCGTGAGTTCCAATATGGCAGGGCTCGCGCCCTCCTTTTCGGGCCAGATCTCCAGGATCGGCCCTTCTTCCTCACCAGCGGCACCAGGCTCCATGGTCAACACCAGCTTGAGCTCGGCTCCTCCCTGGACAATCTGGGGCTCGGGAAGCGGTACCGGTACCGAAAACATGCGCAGGGGAACGGGTTCCTCGACGTCCGGCAGCGGGGGAGGCTGGGGCTTCCACAATGACTGGGCAAACAAGGCCAGGATCAGAACCGCGGCCGCCGCCGTACCCAGCCAGAGGGGCTGTCTGGAGCGACGGGGCTCTCTGCGCAGCTGCTCCGAAACTTTCGCCCAAAGGGCATCGGGGGAGCCCTGCCACTGGCTGTTGGTCCTCAGCGCTTCGCTGATCCGCTCATCTGGAATCATCAATGCCACCTCCTTGGAGGGCCGCGACGCTCTGCTTCAAGCGCTGCCTGGCGGTATAGAGACGTGACTTTACGGTGGAAAGGGGGATGCGGAGCGTCTGAGCAATCTCCGCTTCTGTAAGCTCCGATACATACTTCAACAGGAGGGGAATGCGGTATTTGTCATCGAGAGTGTTGATCGCCTGGAAGAGCTGGTCCAGGCCAGCCCTGTCCAGGGCGCTGCTCTCCGGGTCTGCCGCAGCGCCGCTGTCTTCCTCCTCCAGTTCATAGGGTAGATGGACCCGGTCGAGCCGGCTTTTCGTGCGCTTAGCCTTGTTGATCACAATGCGCGTGAACCAAGGCTTGAACGGCCTGCCGTCCTGAAAGCCGTGGAGAGAGCGGAATGCCTGCACAAACGCCTCCTGAACCGCATCTTCAGCAGTGGCCCAGTTGCGGGTGACCAGGTAGGCCAAGCGGATGGCGCTGTCTAGATGAGTTCTGAAGATCTGCTCCAAAGCGGCCTGCTCCCCCCGCTTGGCGCGCCTGATGAGTTCCTGCTCCGCAAGTTCCACTCCGATCCTCCTTTCTGCCCTCACTTGATATATCCAAGCTGGGGTGAAAAGGTTGACTGCCGAGTGCATTTTTTCTCTGGCAGTTGTACCCAACCCCTTTGAAAAAAGATCCACAAACTCTGAGATAAAGAACCTAATTGGCAGGGTTTGTTATCTATCTGTCGAATAAGGCGATCATGTATTTATTCACCTGACTAACTGAATAAACCTAGGATGTCCTGAGGGGGTGGCGGCTGTTTCTAGGCATGAACCGAGACTACCCGGTCTTGTGACACCAACCTTTGAGATCGAAGACAGAGTTATCAACGCACTAATGCATGTCCTCTATGAGAAGAGCCCGCGCGAAGAGGGACATTCACGCCGAGTGAGCCAGATCTGTTTTGCCATCGGTGAGCAGCTTGGCCTGGAACACGCAGAAAAAATCCAGCTGGCCAAAGTCGGGCTGCTGCACGACATCGGCAAGATCTCCATACCCAGCGAGATTCTCAACAAAGCGGAGCCGCTCCTGCCGCGGGAGTGGAAAGAGATACACGAGCACCCCGTCAATGGACATCGGTTCTTGAGTGCCGTGGTTGGGATGGCAGAAATTGCCGAAGCGACCCTGGCCCACCATGAGCGCATGGATGGAACCGGCTATCCGTACGGGCGCCGTGGCGAACAGATCCCCCTCATGGCCAGGATTGTGGCGGTAGCGGACGCCTATGATGCGATGGTCAGTCCGAGACCTTATCGGTATGCCTACAGTCACTGCCAAGCCATGCAGGAACTGATGCGAGGCGCAGGAAGGCAGTTTGACGCCAAAGTCGTACAAGCTTTTTGTGGATTGGTATCTAATATAGCTTAGGCCTAATAGAATGAAACGATGTTGAAACGGCGGCTGCTGGGCCGCCGTTGTTTTTAGTAACCCAGTTCCTTGAGGATGCGGGCGAGGGTGCTGAGGCGCTCGCCGATCAGCTCGCCATCCCGGGCGAGGGCATCGACAAACAGCTGGATATCTTCGTCGATCTTCTCGTTTTCCGTACAGACGGCTACGGTCATGGCATCGCCCTGCAGGCCTACCCTGTCGATGACCGGCTTTTCTGGGTCATAGAACTTGGGGTAGCGGTAGGCTTCGGCGAAGTAGAGCCGCGCCCGGCAGACCAAGATGGCCAGATCGAGCACTCTGTGCAGAGGCAGTTCCTCAGACTGCCTTGACCAACGCTCTCCCGTGTGGCGCCAGACCTTGGCGGATATGTCCCCCCGGCCCCGGTCGTTCCACTGGGCGAGCCCCAAGGACAGCCCCTTCGCGTCGGAGTTGTAGGCGCTTCTCCCATCGATGTTGCTGTAGTCTTCCACCACGATAACCGGTTTGTGCTTCAGATCAGTAGGTATCTTCACAATAATCCCCCTTGCCGTTTGGTACATCAGTAAAGCAGTAAATTAGTAAATCAGTCGATCCAAGCATACCGCGCCGCCGCGCCCCTGTCAAGCGTTTTTGCCGCGAGCCGCGGGCAGGGCAGAGTACCCGCCTGAGGAAGCAGGAAGTACCGCCCATAAGGAGAAGCTAGCCAGAAAAGCCGAAAATATTCTTAACCAGGAGGTTGCCCATGTTGCTGCCCTGCTTCAAGGAAGTCAAGGAACTAACCGTGGAGCTGGTCAAGACTCCCAGCGTCGTCCGGACAAGCGGCGAGGCAGAGTGTGCTCGCAGGATCTATGGGTTCTACAGCGGACTCGAGTACTTCCGGCAGCATCCCGCCCAGCTGATCCTTCAGAGGACAGTGGAGGACGACATCGAGCGCTTCAATGTCCTGGCCATGGTCAGAGGTACCCAGGGAGATTCCCGCAGGGCCGTCATCCTCCTCGGGCACATCGACACGGTAGGCGTTGAGGATTTCGGCAGCCTCAGGGAACACGCCTGGGATCCAGAGACACTGGAGGGGCTGCTGCGCCAGATGGACCTGAGGGAGGAAGTGCAGAGGGACCTGGATTCGGGCGAGTACCTATTCGGCCGGGGCGCCTTGGACATGAAATCGGGCGTGGCAGGACAGATGTGGCTGGTGCGTTACTTCGCCGAGCATCCCGAAGAGCTAAACGGCTGTCTCATTGCCATCGCAGAATGCGATGAAGAAGACAACTCCCGGGGCATCATCTCCGCACTGAAGGTTCTGAAGCAGTGGAAGGAAGAGCACGGGCTGGAGTACATCGCGGCCATCAATGCGGACTACTCCACACCCTATCACGAGCTCGATGATAACCGATACGTCTACTGCGGGACCATCGGTAAACTCCTGCCCACCTTCTACGTGGTCGGCAGGGAAACCCATGCCGGCCAGCCCTTCGGAGGTTTGAACCCGAACCTGGTCACAGCGGAACTCACCAGGCTCATCGAACTCGATCCCGCTCTGTGCGACGAAGCTCAGGGAGAGGTCACCATGCCGCCTACCTGTCTCAAGCAGGCGGATTTGAAGGGCGCCTATGATGTGCAGACACCCCTCGCCGCCTATGCCTACTACAATGTCTTCATGCACAGTTTGGGCCCTGGTGAAGTCCTTGAGAGGATGAAGGAAAAGGCCGTCACAGCCTTTGAGAATGTGATCGCCCATGTCAACGCCTGCTACAAGGCATACTGCCAGCGCAGCGGGCACCCCTATACAAGACTTCCCTGGAAGGGCCGGGTATACACCTGGGCAGAGTTCTACCGGGAACTGCTGCAGCACCATGGGGAGGGTTTCGAGCAGCACCTGAAACAGTTCACCCTTAAGCTTCAGCAGAGTAGGCCTGCCCTGGATCTGCGGGAGCTCAACCTGCGGATCGTGGAGGAGGCTTGGCAGTGGGCGCCTGATCAGAACCCAGCCATCATCGTCTTCAACTCTTCCACCTACTTCGGCAGAGTGGAGGTAACCGGCAGGACTCCAGATGAAGAGCGGCTCCTCGAGAGCGTCAAGGCTGCGGTGGCGGAGGTGCAGGAGCATTCCGACCGGCCGATCGTGACCAAGATGTTCTACCCCTACATCTCCGACGCCAGCTTCATGTCCTTGGGCGGGGAGCAGCAGGAGCTTGAGGAACTGGCCGAGAACACACCGGCCTGGGGGAGCGGGTACACCCATCCGGTTGAGGATATCGCGGCCATAAACGTGCCAGTGGTCAACATCGGCAGCTTTGGAAAGGACGGCCACAAGCTTACTGAAAGAGTGCACATGCGGCACACGTTTGAAATCGTACCCAACATCACCTACAGAACCGTCAAAAGACTTCTGGACTAGGGTGGAGAGGTGGGTTACCTGGCCATGACCATCAGCGCTGGAACAGTGGTCTCGAGCCTGCTCAGCAGCCGCTTGATCGCCCGCTTTGGCACGGCCCGCGTGGGGCGGCACCTTCGGAGCACCGCTGTTCGGAGCGCTGGCTTCAGCCACTTCCCTCAAGCTGATGCCCTATTACCTGCTGGCCGCATCGGAAGCCCTGAGAACGAGGCAGGGGGCAGGAAGCTAGAACAAAGGGAGAGCCGCTGGGCTCTCCCTGTTATCTCTTCTATTGTTAGAAGGCGAATTCGAGTTCGACGGTGGCTCTGACTTCCACATCATCGGGGTTGATGGGTGTGGCGGCCTCTGCATCGGCCCGCAGGGCCATGTAGCCGGTCATGGGAGCGTAGGTGCTGTAGCTTTCGGTCATGTAGACGAGTTCGCCCAGGCTAACGCCGGCTGCTTCGGCCATGGCCTCTGCCTTGGCGATGCCCTGCTTCACGGCGAGCTTCAGTGCTTCGATCTGCATGTCCTGCTTATCCTGGACATCGAAGTTGATACCATACACCTGATTGGCACCAGCCTTGACAGCCCGGTCGATGATCTCCCCGACCTGTTCCAGGTTCTTGGTGGTGATGTTGATCCGGTTCTGCACCCAGTAGGTGGTGACCGTCTGCTCATCTTGCGTCCCGCGGTTGAGTATCTGTGTGGAACCCCAGATGTTGTAGCCGCTTGTGGTTACCTCTCTCTTACTAAGCCCCAGATCCTCCATGGCAGACAGGACCGCGGCCATGATATTGGCGTTGTCTTGGGCAGCCTTCTCCGCAGAGGGATCTTGAGTTTCCACACCGAGGGTGATGTAGGCGATGTCGGGGCTCGCGGAAATCACAGCCGTGCCTGTAACCTGCAGCCGCCTCCCAACGGAATCCGCCAGGGCCTCCTGAGGTTGGACAGCAGCAGCAAGAACGACCAGCAAAAGGAGAGTGTGCATCCCTACCTGAAACACCGTTCTGCGCATCTTGATCTTCCTTTCTTTCATGTCTTGGACTTGCTTTCACCTTATATATCCTTCGAGGCGCCGGGAAGTTTGCTGTTCTGGCAGGAAATTTCTGCCTGCATCAGTCCGGAACGCCAAAAAAGGCATTGTAAGCGGAGAAACCTCTTGATAAACTATTGAAAAGAGGTGAGTCCCTGTCCATGGAACAGCGCAAGCAGTTTGTCATCAACGCCTCTTATTTCGCCATCATCGCCGGAATCGCCTACCTAGTCATGAAGTATGTACTTGGTCTGGTGGCTCCTTTTATTATCGGCTTTCTAGTAGCCCTGGTGCTGCAGAGGAGCATCACTTTCTTCTCGGCGAAGCTCCGCCTGCCCAAGAAGCTGGCCGCGGTGCTGTTGGTCCTGGTCTTCTACGCTGTGCTGGGCGTTCTCCTCTTCTGGCTGGCGATGAGCGTGTTCGCTGGGGTTAAGGTTTTGGTGGAACGGCTTCCGGCTGTGTATGCCAACGACATCGAGCCTTTCCTCATGGATGTCTTTGAGTCGGTGGAAAGGATCATGCTCCGCTTTGATATGACCGTGGCGGACTTTCTGGAGGACTTCCACGTCACCCTATCCCAATCTTTGGGCAAGATCGTTTCCGAGGTTTCGTCGGCAGCGATTTCGGCCGTCACATCGGCGGTTTCCTCGGTACCCAAGGCTTTCTTTGGAATTGTACTCGCGGTGATCTCCTCAGCCTTTTTCGCCATGGATTTTGAGATGGTTATGGGCTTTTTCCAGAGCCTGCTTCCAGCCAAGTGGCAGGGGATGAGCGGCGAGATACGCGCCTTTTCGTCCAACATCCTAGGCAAGTACCTGAAGGCATATGCCCTGATCATGCTCATAACCTTTACGGAGATGGCTGTCGGCCTCTCCATCCTCGGGGTGAACGGCGCTATCCCGATCGCCGCCTTTACTGCTGTTGTGGATGTGCTTCCGGTTTTGGGTACAGGAGGGATCGTCATCCCCTGGGGGCTCTTCAACCTGGTGCGCGGCAACCTCTTCTTGGGGTTCGGGCTCCTGGTGCTCTATGTGGTGATCACTTTTATCCGCCAGGCCGTTGAACCGCGGCTGGTTGGTCAGCAGATTGGGCTGCACCCCATTGTGGTGCTGCTGTGCATGTACGCAGGCTTGAAGCTGTTCGGCGTGGTCGGGTTGTTCGGCCTGCCCATCACCATCCTTGTGATCAAGTACTTCTACACTCACGGTAAAGGAGAGCCTGCTGCCTAAAGTCGAGGAGGTGCAGCATGGATAGGATTATTGAAGTGCGCGGCCTGGTCAAATCCTATGGCCCGGTTCAGGCTGTGCGGGGGCTTGACTTCTACGTGGAGAGAGGCAAGCTCTTTGCTTTTCTCGGGCCCAACGGTGCGGGCAAGTCTACTACCGTGGAGATTCTGTGTACTGCCCTCAAGAAAGATGGGGGAGAAGTAACCATCAACGGTTTCACCCTGGGGCAGGATGACGATGGGATCCGCGCCTCTATTGGCGTTGTGTTCCAGGGCCATGTGCTTGATGACCGGCTCACCGTGCGGGAGAACCTGCTCTGCCGGGGCAGCTTCTACGGGTTGAAGGGAGATGCGCTGCAGCAGGCTGCAGAGCGTGCGGCCCGTGAAGCTGCAGCATCAGACTTCCTGGACCGGCGCTACGGGAACCTCTCGGGCGGTCAGCGCCGGCGGGCTGACATCGCCAGGGCGCTTGTCAACCAACCGCAAATCCTCTTCCTCGATGAACCCACCACCGGCCTCGATGCCAAGACTCGCCGGGATGTGTGGGACTTCATCCGCAGGATGCAGGAGGAAACGGGCATGACCGTGTTCCTCACCACCCACTACATGGAAGAGGCCGCGCAGGCCGATTACGTGATCGTGATCAGGCAGGGCCAGATCGCCGCCAAGGGAACTCCTGCTCAGCTGAAAGAGGCCTACGCCTCTGACCAGCTCCGGCTGTACTCTTCCCAGACTGAGGAACTCTCCGCTGTCTTGAGGGAGCTTGAGCTGAACTGGGAACAGCAGGGTGATGCCAGTATCGTCGCCCTCTCGGGAACGCTGGATGCCCTGCCCATCTTGGAGCGCTGCGGCGAGTACATCTACGGTTTTGAGGTGCTGCAGGGCACCATGGATGATGCATTCCTCAAGATCATCGGAGAGGAGCGGGGCGCATGATCGCCTTTGCCGTACGCAATCTGAGGGTCTTTTTCCGCGACCGCGCCTCCGTGTTCTTTTCCCTGATCGCGGTCCTGATCATCATCGGTCTTTACGCTGCCTTTCTGGGCAATACCCTCACTCAGGGTATGGAAGGCATGCCCGGGGCGCGGTTTCTGATGGACAGCTGGATCATGGCCGGGCTCCTCGCGGTCGCGTCGATCACCACTACCCTCGGAGCTGCCGGAGTCATGGTCGATGATCAGAACAAGGGCATTTCCAAAGATTTCCGCTGCTTGCCGCTGAAGCGGAGCACCATTGTGGGCGGTTACCTCCTGTCCGCGGTGGTGGTGGGGGTGATCATGTCCACAGCAGCCTTTGCTGCCGCCGAGATCTACATCGCTCTCAACGGGGGTAAGCTTCTGTCTGCCGCGGCGGTGTTGAAAGTGCTGGGGCTGATCATACTCTCGTCAGCGGCCAGCGGGGCCATGGTGTCGCTTCTTATTTCCTTCCTCAAGACGCCCAACGCCCTGGCCGTGGCCAGCACCGTAGTCGGCACCCTATCTGGATTTCTCATGGGAATATACGTGCCCATCAGCGTCCTGCCAAAGGCCGTTCAGACGGTGATCAAGGCCTTTCCCATTGCCCATGCTGCGGCCCTTCTAAGACAGGTGTTCATGGAAGTTCCCCTGGCAGAGAGCTTCGCAGGAGCTCCGCCGCAGGTGGTGGATGAGTTTAAGCAGAGCCTTGGAGTCGTGTTCACAATCGGAGGAGAGGCGTTCAGCGCCGCGGGCAGTGTGGCCATACTCCTCGCCACTACAGCAGTGTTCTTTGTTCTCGCCGTCTGGCGGATGTTAAAGCGATAATCACGGGAGGTTCTCTAGTTGGTAGAAATCGATGTTGTAAAGGAAATAGCACTGGGCGCGGGTAGGATTTTGATCGAGAAGCTTCACACTGGAGTATGTGTGCAGGCCAAGGGCACGATCGATCTGGTTACCGATGCCGACAAGGCATCCGAGGCATACGTCGTGGGGGAGCTGCGCAGGAGGTTTCCCCAACACGCCATCCTGGCGGAAGAGGGCGGGCAGACTGCTGGCGCCGACGATTACCTGTGGGTTATCGACCCCCTGGATGGAACTACCAACTTTGCCCACGGCTTTCGGCATTTTTGTGTATCTATCGCGCTGGTTAAGGGTGGAGATGCGGTTTTGGGCGTCGTCTACGATCCCCTACATCAAGAGTGCTATGCGGCTGAAAAGGGCAGCGGAGCTTTTCTAAACGGTCAGCGGATCCAGGTTTCCAAGACAGAAACGGTTCTCCGGAGCCTGCTGGCCTCGGGCTTTCCCTATGATGTTGCCACATCAGAGGTCAACAACCTGGAGCCCTTCTGCCGTGTGATGAAAGCTTCCCAGGCGGTACGCTCCCTGGGGGCAGCAGCCCTGGATCTCTGCCAGGTGGCAGCGGGCCGGTTGGATGCCTTCTGGGAGCTGGTTTTGGAGCCCTGGGACCTAGCTGCAGGAGGCCTGATCGTGCAGGAAGCTGGGGGCAAGGTCACCGACTGTACAGGAGGGAAGTTCAATCCCCTGGGAACTAACATCTGCGCTTCAAACGGGCTGATCCACGCGGAGCTGCTTGGGTTAATCCAGGGTTAACGATGGTTGAGGGAGTGGGCAAGGTGGCCGAGGGCGGTACGCGGAACCTGGTGGGCAGTTCAGCCAGCCGCCGGGGAATTGCGCTGAACCTGCTGCTGGTTGCGGCCAAGTTGGCCGCAGGCATCTTTGCGGGCAGCGTTTCGACGGTGGCCGACGGGTTCAACAACTTGACTGATGCGGCCGGGTCGGTTATTACCTGGGCTGGGTTTAAGATGGCCGGGAAGAAAGCGGACAAAGAACACCCCTTCGGCCACGGCCGCTATGAGTACCTGGCCGGGCTTGGCGCGGCCGTCCTGATCCTGCTTGTCGGAATCGAGTTGGCAAGGAGCGGAGTGGGAGAAATCCTGCGGCCGTCTCCCCTCAAGCTGAGCCCGCTCCTCTTCGCAGTTCTCTGCACCTCGATCCTGGTCAAGACTTGGATGGCGGTGTACTACGGCCGCCTGAGCCGCAGGATCGGTTCCTCGGCCCTGAGGGCAGTGTCCTTTGACAGCAGGAATGATGTGCTGGCCACTGCGGCAGTGCTGGTCAGCGCGCTGCTTTACCACTGGACAGGACTGCAGCTGGACGGCTGGGCCGCGATCATCATCGCTCTGTTCATTATCAACAATGGCTGGGGGTTGATCAGGGAGACCGTCAGCCAGCTGGTGGGGGAAGCCCCCTCGCCGGAGCTGGTAGACTACATCTGCGACAAGATCACTGGCCACGATCAGGTCCTGGGTATCCATGACCTGATCGTCCACGACTACGGGCCTGACAGGCGCTATGTGAGCGCACATGTGGAGATGCCTGAGGATGAAGACCCGGTAGTCACCCATGCGATCATCGATTCCATTGAACGGAGCTTCCTCGAGGAAGACGGCATCCACCTGATCATCCACTACGATCCCGTGCCCAGGGAGGCTGGTTTGGGCGGTGGACATTGAGAGGCCTGCGGGCCTTCTTTTTTTTTGCCTGGGTTCCGCATAGGGTTGAGGGCAGGAGGTTATCGTTCTGCATAAAGGATTTAATGATAAACATGAAATAGTTATTGACACACATAAAACCGCCGTGCTATGCTGAGATCAAGAAGTTCAAAGGAGGCCACAACTATGCAGGCAGCAGAAGCACGGCTGGCGGCTAAGTTCGCCGGACCGGTCAGAACAGTACTCAAGGTCTTTCATTGGGCTGGGATCGTTGCCCTCGTCCTCGCAGTGCTCATGGCGGTGTTCACTGTGCTCGGACCTGACCGCTACTTCGCACCAGAACGCTTCGCCAGCAGCAGCTTCACCTTCGAGCTCAACGGGCTCGTGCGCTACCGGGTAGACACCGCCAAGATCGATCCCGCGCGGGGCGTGAGGGAGGTATTCCAGGGCATTGCTGCGGCAGCCATCGTCTATCTCCTCTTCTTTATCTTCATCGTGCTGCGTTTGCGGCAGGTGATGGACACGGTGGCTTCGGGCAACCCCTTCCATCCGGGCAACCCCAAGCGGGTTCGGGACATCGGTGCGGCTGTGATCGCAGGTGGCTTCATATTCCCCGCCGCCAACAGCTGGGTCGCGGTGAAGATGATATCCACCTTTTCCCTTGCCGGTTTTTCCGTCACCTATTCCCCCGATGTGGAGCTGGCCTTCATCGGATTCTTGCTCACAGTGCTGGCGGCGGTGTTTGCCTACGGCTGCTACCTGCAGCAGGAAATGGATCAGACGGTCTAGGAGGGTCCTTATGCCTATCATCGTGAGACTCGATCGGGTCTTAGCCGACCGCAAAATGCCCCTCACCGTTCTCGCCGAAAAGGTTGGAATTTCCCTGGTCAACCTGTCGAACCTGAAGACAGGGAAAGTGAAGGCCATCCGCTTCAGCACTCTCGAGGCCATCTGCCGGGAGCTGGAGTGCCAGCCGGGAGACATCTTGGAGTATCAAGAAGAAGCCAGCAGCTGATGCTGGCTTTTTCGCGGGCAGGAGCATTGTCAGGAGGAGGAGCGACTGATACCATAATAGGAAAGAAGCGAGCGGGTGCTTGAACGAGGTGGACCATGGGGAGAAGAGTGGTGGGCATCCTGGCCCATGTCGATGCAGGGAAAACCACATTATCCGAGAGCATGCTCTACGTAAGCGGCCGCATCCAGCGTTTGGGCCGGGTCGACAAGGGCGATGCCTACCTCGATACCCACGATCTTGAGCGGGAGCGGGGCATCACCATCTTTGCCAAGCAGGCTGTTTTCCATTTCGGCGGCACGGAGTTCACTCTGCTGGACACCCCCGGCCATGTCGATTTTTCCCCCGAAATGGAAAGGACTCTGCAGGTTCTGGACAGCGCAATCCTCGTGATCAGCGCCGCAGACGGCGTACAGGGGCACTCCAGCACGATCTGGCGCCTGCTGGAACTGTACAGGCTCCCCGTCTTCATCTTTGTCAACAAGATGGACCAGCCCAAGGCAGATCGGGAGGCACTCCTGAGGGAGCTCTGGGAAGTGCTGGACGCCCGCTGCGTCGATCTTACCTCCGAGGACTTCCTGGAGCAGGCAGCCCTTTGCAGCGAGGAACTCCTCCAGGAGTACACGGCCACCGGCACCCTGACTCCCGAATCCATCCAGGCTGCAGTTGCCGGCCGCCGGCTCTTTCCAGTCTATTTCGGCTCGGCCCTCAAGGTAGAGGGCGTACTTGAATTCCTGGAAGGGCTTGCCGCCTATACGAAAGAGCCGTGCTATCACCGAGAGTTTGGGGCCCGGGTCTTCAAGATTTCCCGCGATGATCAGGGTGCCCGCCTCACACACCTGAAGATCACGGGCGGGAGCCTGAAGGTTAAAGATGCCGTGCAGGGGAGCGGTTGGGAAGAAAAAGTCAACCAGATCCGGGTTTATTCGGGCGGGAAGTACGAAGTGGTCCAGGAGGTGGGTCCGGGAACGGTCTGCGCAGTAACGGGGCTCAGCCGCACCAGGCCAGGAGACGGCTTGGGGGCGGAGGGGCAGGCGCGCACTCCTGTACTGGAGCCTGTGCTGGCCTACCGCATCATCCTCCCTGAGGGATGCGATGCCCGCAACATCCTGCCCAAACTCCGGGAGCTCGAGGAAGAAGAGCCCGCGCTGCACATCCTCTGGGATGAGCTGCTGCAGGAGATCCAAGTCCAGCTCATGGGAGAGGTGCAGACCGAGATCCTGCAGCGCCTGATCGCGGAGCGCTTTGGTCTTCTGGTACAGTTTGGCGAAGGCAGCATCCTGTACAAAGAGACCATCTCGAGCGCGGTTGAGGGTGTGGGGCACTTCGAGCCCATGGGGCACTATGCAGAAGTCCACCTGCTGCTGGAGCCCGGTGAGCGGGGCAGCGGGCTGGAGTTTGCCGTGGGCTGCAGCGAAGATGTGCTGGCCAAGAACTGGCAGCGCCTGATCCTCACCCACCTCCAGGAAAAAACCCATGTGGGCGTCCTGACTGGTTCGCCCATCACCGATATGAAGATCACCTTGGTCGGGGGACAGGCAAGCAGGGAGATCACGGAAGGGGGAGACTTCCGGGAAGCCACCTACCGGGCCGTGCGCCAGGGGCTCATGGAAGCCCGTTCCGTCCTTCTGGAACCCTATTACTCCTTCCGCCTGGAGGTCCCGGAAAAGCAGGTCGGCCGCGCCATGAGCGACATGGAAAAGATGCAGGCAAGCTGGGAGCTTGCTCCTTCAGTTGGGGAGTCAGCCGTTTTGGTGGGCAGTGCACCTGTGGTAACCATGCGCAACTACCACCGGGAAGTAGCCGCATATACCAGAGGTTTGGGGCGCCTTTCGCTGAGCGTTGAGGGCTACCGGCCGTGCCACAATGCTCAGGATGTGATCGCTGCCATCGGCTACGACCCGGAGCGCGATGCGGCCAACCCCTCCGGCTCGATCTTTTTCTTCAACGGCTCAAGCGTGTACGTGCCCTGGCACGAGGTCAAGCGCGTGATGCACGCACCCGCTTTCCTTCAGGAGGAGAAGCGGCAGGCAGGCTCCGGCCCCGTTATCAGGCATCCAGTGACGAGCTCCGCCGACGACTACGAGGACTGGGGTTTCTGGGACACCGCCGCGAACCGGGGAACACAGGCAGGCTTCAAGCAGAGCAGGGCCGCGGGCGGGAAGCAGGACAGGCAGGCTGCTTCCGGCCGGCTGCCCGAGCCCCGGGAACAGTACCTCCTTGTGGACGGCTACAACGTCATCCATGCCTGGCCCGAGCTGAAAGAGCTGGCCGAGGACAACATGGATATCGCGCGCATCCGGCTGCTCGATGCCCTCGCCAACTACCAGGGACTGAAGCAGAACAAGGTCATGGTGGTATTTGACGCTTACGCGGTGCCCGACCGCACCGTGGCCGAGGTTGAACAGCACCACAACATCCAAGTCGTGTACACCAAAGAAGCCCAGACGGCCGACGAGTACATCGAGAAGTTCGCCTACGATTTCAAGAAAGACTACGAAATCGTGGTTGCCACCAGCGACGCCCTGCAGCAGGTGATCCTGCGGAGCGCGGGCTGTGCGCTGCTCTCCGCACGGGAGCTCAAGGAAGAATTAGAGGCGGCCCGAGAAAGGCTGGAAACGACCTACAAGAACAGGCGGAGGCTGGGCCGCGCTGCTCTGGAAGAAGGGCTCCCTGAGGAAATCAGGGAGCGGATGGAAGAGATCAGGCAGAATGCAGGGAGGAAGAAGCAGTGATAGAGCAGATCAAACAGGAACTCCAGAAGTACAGCAATCCGGAAAAAGCAGAGTTCCTGCTCAAGTACTTCCAGGTAAAGCCTGGCGGTTACGGCGAGGGGGACATCCTGTGGGGCATCACTGTCCCCGACCAGCGGCGGGTAGCCCGGAAGTTCTACCGCCAGATCTCCCTGGCCGAACTGGAGGCCCTGCTGCGGGACCCCATCCACGAGTGCCGCTTTACCGCCCTAGCTATGGCGGTGTCAAAGTTTAAGCGGGCCAAGAGCGAAGCCGAGCGCAGAGAAATCGTGGAGCTCTACCTCGGAGCCGCCGATTTCATCAACAACTGGGATCTGGTGGATACCTCCGCACCTAACATCTTAGGCGCCTATCTCTACGATCGCGATCGCAGCGTCCTGTGGGAGCTGGCCCGCTCGGGGCATCTCTGGCGCCAGCGCATCGCTGTGCTCGCGACTCAATACTTCATAAGTAAGGGAGACTTTGCCGACACCTTAAGGCTCGCCGAGTTCTTCCTCGATCACGAGCATGACCTGATGCACAAGGCCGTTGGCTGGATGCTGCGGGAGATCGGCAAACGGGACTTTGAGATCGAGTACGCCTTTCTCCAGGAGCACTACCGCAGAATGCCCCGCACCATGCTGCGCTACGCCATAGAGAAGTTCGACCCCGACCTGAGAAAGGCGTTCCTAAACGGGTCAATCTAATCGCGAAAAGAGCGAGGCTCAGCAGAGGCCTGGCTTTTCCTTTCATGGGTGCACCCGCACTGTCCTGACATAGCAGATCTGTTCGCACTGAACCACCGTCAGTTGGAGCCTGGGATGCGTTTCCTCGATTTCCAGAAACGTTTCCCCAACCGCGCGGAGTGTGCCCGAGATCTCTCCGCACTTGGTCACCACTACCACCCTGCGGTCCAGAAGGGGAATCAGCCCATCCGGGCAGCGGCAGCAGCGGCAGCTCATGGCTGTTCCTCCTGCGGGCCGAACTTGGGGATCCGGACGAAACAGATCTCGCCGCAGCGTACCACGATGTGCTGACCCGATCTCGATTCCTGAAGGACAATCGAGTTTTCGCCCACGAACACCAGTCTGCCGGACACCTCTCCGCACCGTGTCGTCACCTCAACGAAGCGGTTGAGAAAGTCCCTGAGGGTGACTGGGCAGGGGCATGGGTCTCGTCTTGGCGGCGGCGGACAGTGCGGCAGGCCGTGGGGGCTGAGATACATCACGGTCGACCTCCTCTCTGCTGACTGACAGTCCCAGTATATGCCGAAGGTTGGAGCGGCGGACTAAGAACTGGGAGCCATCAGGGGCAGGGAGTACTGCCTCAGGCGCTGGTACACCGCCTCTCTGTGCGCTCCTTCAAGTATGCGGGGCTGAACGCCGGAGATGTAGGCAGGAATGATGTCTAAGTCGCGGACGCCGCCCCTCGTGAAGGTGAACTGGAGGAGCACAGTCTCCCAGGTGCTCGGCAGGTTGAGGTCGAAGACGAAGTTGCCAAGGCTGTAGGCGATCACGCCCTTCCCCCAAAACTCGATCCCCTGAAGGACATGGGGGTGGTGGCCGAGTACAATATCCGCGCCCGCTTCAGCTGCAGCCCGGGCCAGGGACATCTGCTCGGGCGTAGGCTCGTGTACATATTCCTTTCCCCAGTGCACGCTGACAACCAGCACATCCACCTGCCCCCGCAGGCGGTGCACATCTTCCACCACTTGATCGAGCTCTGCAGGGGCGACACCAGGTTCGTCCGGGGTGGCCTGCCAGCTGATGGGTTCCCGGGCATAGACAAACCACATTTCGGTGTATGCCAGAAAACCGACCTTCACTCCGCCCACCTCCCGGATCAGCGGGCGGCGGGCTTCTTCGATATTGCGGCCTGCGCCGACCCAGTCGATTCCGTACTCCCGCAGAAGCCGCATGGTCTCAAGCAAGCCTTCATGGTGGTAATCCAGGGCGTGGTTGTTGGCGAGGGACAGAACATCGAGCCCGGCGAAGGCCAGGCCCTCCACGGCCTGAGAAGGGGCTTGGAACATGTTGATGAAGCGGCCGGCCGCGCCGATGGGCGACTCCAGGTTAGCGAAGCTCAGATCTGCACTGCGCAGGAGGGGAGCGGTCTCCGCAAAAAGGTACTCCCAGCCCTTTTCCAGCCCCGATTTCTTCACATCCCGGTCGAGCATGATGTCCCCGGCCGCCAAAAGGGAAACCTCCCCCGCCCAGGGATCGGCGTAGTCAGTCTGCTGGGCCAGAAGGCGGAAAGCATCTATGGGATTGCGCAGCCGGTTCTGCACCCATGCCCTCAGCCGATCGGGGAGGCTCTGAGGCGCCTGGCTGAGGTAGATGCCCCGGGTCAGGGGATAGGCTTCCGGGTCATCGGCGCACTCCCGGGGATCGACGCCGCCAAGGGGCAGAACCCGCACGGCGGGCCTCCGTGCCTGCAGGGGGATAATCCCCAGGGCGGCGCGGTTTTCACGCAGAGTCTCAACCACCTGGCCGGCGGGCAGGTACTGCACCGGCTTTCCTGACCAGGGGAAGCCCGGCAGAGCCAGCTCCGCGGCGACCAAGACTTGTTCCGGGCGGAAGAAAAGGAGGTCCTCAAGTTCTCTCACATCCAGCCCTTGGCGCTCGGAGAAGAACGGCACAACAACCGCAGGGACCAGATAGCCCAGGGGCCAGCTCACCAAGCCGTCACCCGGCGCTCCGATTTCCAGAAGGTAGTCCAGGTCGCCGCTGACCAGGCTTTCCTCAAGCTGGCGCTCTCCTCCTAGAACCACCTCGGAAAACCTGCCACCGGGGAACAGGTCAAAGACCAGCTCGGCCGATAGGGCGGCAAGTCCCAGCCGCGGCGGGGGAGGTGGATCGGCCAGCCAGGCAAGTGCGGTAAGCGCTGCCCCCGCGGCCAGGAAGGCTAGTATGGGGAGCCAGAGCAGCCTGACCAGCATCTGCCTTCGCACGATCAATACCAGCACAGTAACCGCCTCCCGCTAATGTATACTGATCCCCTGCTGCGGGCATGCGGCAGGACGGACATTCTGGCACAACTTACCAGTATAGGCGGGGCGTGTGCGGAGCAAAATAGGGTCAGGACGGACTCGGCAGGAGTGCAAGACCACTCATGAGTGTTTCCATGCAGAGTGCTCTGACTGCCCTGTCCGTCCTTCTGCGCGGGCCCTGTTGGGTCCGCTTTTTGCGCTTCATCAGGTTGAGCCTCCTCAGGAGCTGGTGTACAATTGATCGGGGTGGATGAGCGATGTTTTTTATCGGGATCTTTGGAGTGCAGGACAAAGAAGAAACGATCAGAACGGAGCAGGCCGTGACCTGCCCCCTCTGCGGGGCCTATGACCGCTACGAGGTGCTGCGGGTGTACAATTACTTCCACATCTTCTTCATCCCGGTCTGGAAGTGGAATAAGCGCTACTTCCTGCGCACCCGCTGCTGCCGGAGGATCTGCGCGCTGCGGGAAGAAGTGGGTCAGCGCATCGAGCAGGGGCAGGCCGTGACCATCACTTCAGCTGATGTCAAGTGCAGCGAACCAGTTGGGAACTCCTGCCCCAGCTGCGGCGCGCAGCTGCACAGCTCCTTCAGCTACTGTCCCTACTGCGGCAGCCGCCTTTGAAAAGCCGCCGGGCATTTACAGACACTTTACGCATGGTTGATAATAACGCAACATGCAAGCGTTATAGTGCAGGCGACTGAACCGTTCGACGTTTTTCGTAATGCGCATTGCACCACTATTCACAACCGCGTTTCGACCACGGTTACGGACTGAAGGGATGGCGCGGGTCGTTTTTTGCCCTTGGTTTGACTGGAGGAAGTGAATATTTGGCAAACCATGAGAAATCATGGGACGCAAAGCTAGAGGGGCTAAGCACGTTACGTGTATGCCAGCCAGTTGCGGTTTCGAATGCTTCCTAACTGCCTGGTTGGGAAGCGTTTTTTTATGCCTAGGGGGGTTGGGAATGACAAACGGAGTATCGTTGTCCAATTTGGGCGCGGAATCGTCGAAAGAATTAGAAAAAATAACCGAAAATGTAGTAGAAGCCGATCAGATCGACCGGGAGGGAAGGCTTGCCGTCGTCTGCGGGCAGCTGCGCATGGAAGAGCCGCAGGGGCGAGGCGCCTGGCCGGTGATTGTACCTGGTCCTCACCTGAGCCTGCGCCAGGGGGACAAGCTGGTCACAGGGCCGACAATTGTGGAGAGCCTGGAGGGCTTTTCCATCGCGCTCCAGCACGAGCCGCCGCAGAGCAAGTTTGAGCTGATCGTTTCCCGGGACAGGATGAAGGTGACCTTGAAAACGCGCTTTCGTTTCGGGACGGTGTACAAGCTGCGGGATGAGGAGTTTCAGCAGCGGCTGGTGCTCAAAGCGGTTCCGGCTGCAGACGTGCCGCCTAAGCCGATCGATCCCGCGTTGGTCTTGGCCAAGCTGCAGGAAATGGGTGTTCAACCTGAGACAGTCGAGACTGACCTGCTCCTGCAGGCCTGCAGTGAATGCCGCGATGCCGATGTGGTGATCGCCCGGGGCGTCGCGCCCGTTCCTCCAGTGGACGGTCGTGTGGAACTGGTCTGTGACCTCAAGCCCCGGGTCCCCAGTGAGAAGGAGGGCGACCGGGTAGACATTTTGGACCGAGGCACCTATAACGCTGTGAATGCCGGCGAAGTCTTGGCCGTACTCCATCCTTCTGAACCGGGCAAGCCCGGGAAAGATGTCTTCGGCCGCGAGGTTCCGCCCCGGCTGCCGCGCCCGGTGCAGTTCACGGCAGGGCCCGGTGTGAAGTTGATCAAGGACGGGCGGATCGCCGTCGCCGAAGTGACCGGAAGGCCCACTTTCCAGCGGGGGGTGCTGCAGGTCAACACTCAGCTCGTGATCGGCGGGAATGTGACGGTAGCTTCGGGGAACGTCGATTTCAAAGGCGATGTGTTGATCATGGGCGATGTGGAAGAATCTCTGACCGTTAGGGCTGGCGGCGGGGTTGATGTGTACGGCAGCGCTTACCATGCGACTATTATCGCCGATGGGGGAGTGACCATCGCTGGCAAGCTGATCGGAGGCTCTGTGATCGCCGGCATCAATCAGCCAGGACTTGCAAAGGCCGTCAAGCTCTTGAGCTGGCTGGACCGTGATCTGGATCAGCTTCTTTTTGCTTTTTATCAGCTCCGGGAACATCTTGCTGGGAGCGGGAACTCCTTTGGCTGGCGCGGCGACGGCTACCTGATCAAAGTCCTGCTGGAGACCCGCCTGCCCCAGATCCCGAAACACTTTGGTCAGCTGCACGAGCTGCTGAGCGGCGACCTGGATCCCGGTGCAGAAGAGCTTGCCAAGTCGTCCGCGGCTTTGAAGTATATCGCTGAAAGGTTTCTAGGTGCAGCCCCTCTGGAGATCGCCTGCTCTGAAGAGGTCGCCCGTTACCGGCTGCAGCTGCGCACCCTTGCCAGTCAACTGGAGGAGCACGTTGACGCGGCAGCAGATGTCGTGGTGCACTACTGTCAGAACGCTAAGATCGAGGCTACCGGTAATGTTACGGTGGCAGGTCTGCTGATCTACGACTGCGAGATCACTGCCGGGAAGACTTTGGAATTGGGCGGGCAGTGCCGCAGCGGCTCCTATACCGGTTCCTCCATTTATGCCCAGGTGGTGGGTTCCACTGGCATGGGAGCGCCGTCTCTAACGGTGTGCGACGGAGGGGTGATCGCGGCTCGCCGGTTCTGCTCCGGAGTGCGGCTGCGGATCGGCTCTGTGCAGGGGACCATCGGTACAGATTGTGCCAACAGGCTGTTTTACGCGAGCGATGGCGAACTGCACAGCAGGCACTACCAGTCCCGGCGAGAGGCAGTGCCTCCAGCATGATGGAAAAATCACATGAAAAGAAAGGGATTTGGCGTTCAAAGGACGAAAAGATCTGGTAAAAAAACAGCGGTGATATACCACGGGGGGAAGAGGCCATGAGCAACCACCTGGATCAGTTGGACGAACTGGACCTGCAGGCCGCCAGAGAGCGCATCCGGGAGCTTGAGGAACAGCTCAACTGGGAGAGGCGCCTGCTGCGGGCGGTCAAAGATAATCTCAAGATCGCCGTCTACGCCAAAGACCTTGAAGGCAGGAAGCTTCTTACCAACCCTGTGGATCTAGACAACCAGGGGATCAGAGACGAATCCCAGGTGTTGGGCAAAACCGACTTCGATCTCTTTCCAAGGCACATCGCCGAGCAGTTTTGGCGCGATGACTGTGCCGTGCTGCAGCAGGGCAAGTCCATTATCGACCGGGAAGAGCTCCTGATTGAAAAGGCAACCGGCCGGCAGAGGTGGCTGCGCACCTCCAAACTGCCCATCCGTGACGACAGCGGGCAGGTTATCGGCCTGGTGGGCTTCGGCCAGGACATCACTGTGGAAAAACAGCTGGAACAGGAAAACGCGGAGGCCGCTGCCAAGATCAGGGAGCAGGAAGACGCGGTGGAAGCCATGATCTCCGAACTGGCCAAGATCCCTGATAACATCGGCAAACTGGTCAACTCCATCACCTACATAGCCAAGCAGACCAAGATGGTATCGATCAACGCCACCATCGAAGCTGCCCGGTTGGGGGACCTCGGCCGCGGCTTCGAAGTTGTGGCAGAAGAGGTGGGTCAGCTTTCCGATCGTTCCAACCAGGCAGCTGCCCAGGTGCGGGCGGCCATCGCCGAAGTAGAGACGCTGGTGTCTCGAATTCTAGAGGTCTGGAAGACCCGCAGTCAGGCGGACGAGCGCCGCTGACGCGATCAGTACCGGCCGAACAGATTAAGACGAGGTAGAGCTCAGTGCAATCTGGGCTCTTTTTTTGCTGCTTGGATAGAAGGAAATGGAAACAGGTGCGTGGAACGCAAAAACACATTTAGGCAGGTTTCTTCTGCCCAAGGAGGACGCTATGCGCTTAGAACACAGCGAACTGGTAATCAGAGATGCAGAAGTCGGGGACGCCAGGCTGCTCTGCCAGTGGTGGAACGACGGCAAGGTGATGGAGCATGCCGGGTTCCCCCTGGGACTCGGCACCACTGAGGAAGAGGTTGTCAAGCTGCTGGCACAGGACGAAGACGGCATCCACCGCAGGTTGATCTTGGAGGTTGCCTCGGTGCCAGTAGGTGAGATGAACTACCGCAATAAAGGCGGGGGCACGGCGGAGATCGGGATCAAGATCTGCCGGTTCGACCATCAGGAAAAGGGTTACGGCACCAAGTTCCTCAAGATGCTGATCGCCTATCTCTTCGATGAACTGGGCTTTACCAGGATAATCCTGGACACAAATGTGAAGAACACCCGTGCCCAGCACGTTTACGAAGAGAAACTCGGTTTTAGGAAGGCCGGGGTCAGGATCGACTCCTGGAAAGACCAGCTGGGTGAGCTGCAGTCATCCATTGACTACGAACTCCTGCCGGAAGATTTCGCACCTCACCGCATGTAAACTAATAGAACCATAACATATCTGCGGGAAATTTGACTGACCATCAATTGACAGGCTCTGGGCAGGGTTAGTATAATGAAGTTGCTCGTGAAAAAAATAACGAAATTCACCAGCAGAAAGAAATGGACCTCGAGTTTCTACCCGGATCAGCAAGATGGTTGTTGCCTGGACGTTACGAAATTTGCAAAGGAGATGGGATCATGGGATGCATTTGTGGTCAGGACAAACAGAGCATGCAGGCCTACCTGCAGCCCCTGCAGCAGGTTTTGAACCGCTATGCCAGGGAAGAACGCTTCCTTGTGCCGATTCTCCAGGATGCCCAGGAAGCCTACGGCTACCTGCCCGCTGAGGTGATGCGCGAGATCGCCCGGAGCCTGAACATCTCGTTCACGAAGGTGTACGGAGTCGCCACTTTCTACAGTCAGTTTCACCTCCGGCCGCGGGGCAGGAACGTGATCAAGGTCTGCACGGGGACTGCCTGCCACGTCAGGGGAGGCGGAGAAGTGCTTAAGGCCATCCAGAATGTCCTTGGTATCGAGGCGGGCGGCACCACACCCGATCTGGAGTTCACCCTGGAGACTGTGGCCTGCATCGGTGCCTGCGGACTGGCGCCCGTGATCATGATCAACGACGACACCCACGGACGGGTTAATCCCGAGAACATCAAGTCCATCCTCGACGGCTACCGCCAGCCGGTGCATACGGAGGTGGCCGCTGGATGAGGTCAGCAAAGGAACTGAACGAGTTGAGGGCGGCCCTTGCCCAGCAGCTGGCTGAAAGAAAGCGAGCTAAGCCTCGGATCATCATAGGCATGGGGACCTGCGGGATAGCAGCTGGAGCCAGGGAGATCCTCAAAGCAGTACTGCGGGAAGTGGAGAACCGCAGGCTCGATGTGGAGGTATGCCAGACGGGGTGTATCGGCATGTGCCAGTACGAGCCGCTCCTCGATGTGCAGCTGCCCGGCGGGCCGCGGGTAACCTACGGCAGTGTGGCAGTGAAGGATGTGCCGCGCATCATCGCCAGCCATGTGATGGGCGGCAGGGTTGTGGAAGAGCTGGCTGTGGCTCAGATGGCCGATGGCGAACCGCTTGTGGAAGGAGTCCCAACCTATGATGAACTGGATTTCTTCGGCAGGCAGCTGCGCATCGCTCTTGCCAACTGCGGCCGTATTGACCCTGAAAGCATAACTGAGTACATCGCCTGCGGCGGCTATGCCGCCTGTGCGAAGGCCTTGACCGAGATGACCCCGGAAGAGGTTATCTCCGAGGTCAAGAAGGCCGGCTTGCGCGGGCGGGGGGGTGCCGGCTTCCCAACCGGCCTCAAATGGGAGCTGACCAGCCGCACGCCCAGCGATAAGAAGTACATCGTCTGCAACGCTGACGAAGGCGATCCCGGTGCCTTCATGGACCGCAGCCTGCTGGAGGGCGATCCTCACCGGGTTATCGAAGGCATGATCATCGGCGCCTATGCTATCGGGGCCGATGAAGGGTATATCTACGTCAGAGCCGAGTATCCCCTGGCTATTAAGCGCCTTGAGATCGCCCTCAAGCAGGCGCGGGAGCAGGGCCTTTTGGGGGAGAACCTTTTTGGAAGCGGCTTCAGCTTCGATCTCCACATCAAAAAGGGAGCGGGCGCCTTCGTCTGCGGCGAAGAGACTGCGCTTATGGCTTCCATCGAAGGCCGGCGGGGCATGCCCCGGCCCAAGCCTCCCTTCCCCTCCGTTTCCGGCCTCTGGGGCAAACCCACCAACATCAACAATGTAGAGACCTTCGCCAACGTGGCTGAAATCATAGACCGCGGAGCCGAGTGGTTTGCGGGCATCGGCACCGAGGGGAGCAAGGGTACGAAAGTCTTTGCCCTCACCGGCAAGATCGCCCACACCGGCCTCGTGGAAGTTCCCATGGGCATGTCGCTGCGGGAAGTCATTTACGACATCGGCGGCGGACTCCCTGCGGGTGCTCAGCTGAAAGCGGTGCAGATCGGCGGCCCCTCGGGCGGCTGTATCCCCGCTGAACTCCTCGATCTTCCCATCGACTACGAGTCTCTGCGGGAAGTCGGGGCGATGATGGGTTCCGGCGGTATGGTGGTCATGGACCAGAACACCTGCATGGTCGATGTGGCCCGCTTTTTCCTGAAATTCACCCAAAACGAATCCTGCGGCAAGTGCACCCCCTGCCGTGAGGGCACCAAGCGCATGCTGGAGATCCTGGACAGGATCTGCTCGGGCGATGGCAAGGATGGCGATCTCGAACTTTTGGAGGAGCTCGCCTGCCACATCAGGGACACCTCCCTCTGCCAGCTGGGCGGTTCCGCTCCGAACCCCGTTCTCAGCACCCTCCAGTACTTCCGGGATGAGTACGAAGCCCACATTAGGGACAAGCGCTGCCCGGCGAATGTCTGCGCAGGCACGAGCGCACCTTACCAGATCAACGCTGCTGTCTGCATAGGCTGCGGGCTTTGCGTAAGGGTCTGCCCCGCGGGCGCGGTCAGCGGCGAGCGGCGCCAGCCTCACCACATCGATGCTGGAAGCTGCTTGGTCTGCGGCGCGTGCGCTGCCAAGTGCCCGGTGCACGCCATCGCCCAGGGCGCTTGAGACGGAGAAAGGAGAAGCTGCATGAACAAGATCACCTTTACCATAGATGGACATACCGTCGAAGTGGAACGGGGGACTACCATTCTGCAGGCAGCCCATTCCCTGGGCATCGACATCCCCACCCTCTGCTACCATCCAGACCTGTCACTGCACGTATCGTGCCGGGTGTGCATGGTGGAGGATGTGCGCAGCGGCAGGCTCCTCGCTTCCTGTGCCACTGAAGCAGCAGAAGGTATGGAGATCAGCACCCGCAGCAGCCGGGCCCGCCGGGCACGGCGGCGCAATGTGGAACTGCTGCTCGCCAACCACCCCCGGGACTGCCTGAGCTGCTACCGCAATGGCAGCTGCGAGCTGCAGGATATCACCTTTAGGCTTGGCGTGACCAAGGAAGACGTTGACCGCCTCCGCGGCGAGCAGCGCAGCTTCCCCGATGACGAAACCGGTCCCGCCCTGCGCAGGGAACCGAACAAGTGCATCCTCTGCGGCCGCTGCGTGCGGGCGTGTGAAGAGATTCAGGGCATCGCGGCCCTGGGGTTTGCCGGCCGCGGCTTTAACTCCATCGTGACCACAGCCTTTGATCTTCCCCTCAGCGAGATCAACTGCGCAAACTGCGGCCAGTGTTCGGCCGTCTGCCCCGTAGGGGCGATCACTGAAGTGAGCGAGATCAACGCGGTCTGGCGGGCACTGGAGGATAGGGACAAGTTCGTAGTGGTGCAGACTGCTCCTTCCATCCAGGCAACGATCGGAGAAGAGTTCGGCCTGGAGCCCGGGACGGTGGTGACCGGCCAGCTGGTGGCAGCTCTCAGGCTGCTCGGCTTCGACCGGGTCTTTTCCACAGAGTTCACTGCTGATTTGACCGTCCTGGAAGAAGGCTGGGAGTTTATCTCCCGCATTGAGGGGAACAAGGACCTGCCCCACATCACATCCTGCTGCCCTGGCTGGGTCAAGTACGCTGAGCACAACTACCCCGACCTGATCGATCATCTTTCTTCAGCCAAGTCGCCGCAGCAGATGTTTTCAACACTGGCCAAGACCTATTACGCGCAGCAGCTGGGGATCGATCCGGCGCAGATCTACACTGTTTCCATCATGCCCTGTACCGCTAAGAAATTCGAGAAAGAGCGGCCGGAGCACCGCGACAGCGGCTATCAGGACACGGATGCCGTCCTTACTACGAGAGAACTGGCGCGTATGCTCAAAGAGGTCGGTATCGACCTGGTGCACCTCCCCGAGGAGCACTACGACTCGATCATGGGCAGCCAGTCCGGAGCGGCCACCATCTTCGGGACCACGGGCGGCGTGACTGAAGCCGCACTGCGCACGGTGAAAGAAGTGCTCACCGGCGAACCGCTGGACCGGCTCAACCTGGGCTTTTTGGGCCGCAAGGAAGCGGAAGTCGAGATCGGCGGCCGCACCTTCAAGATCGCTGTAGTAAGCGGCCTGGCCGAGGCCGGGCGCATCCTGGACGAAGTCCGGGCGGGAAGATCCGACCTGGACTGGATTGAGGTTATGGCCTGCCCCCACGGCTGTGTGGGAGGGGGAGGGCAGCCCAGGCCCAACAGCAAAGCGATCATGGACAAGCGGGCGCAGGGCCTGGCCCAGCTCGACCGGAGCAACACCATCCGCAAGTCCCATGAGAATCCCGATGTGATCAGGTTGTACGAGGAATATCTCGGAGAGCCGCAGAGCGGGCGGGCTCACGAGCTGCTGCACACAACCTACCAAGCCCGGCCGAGGTAAAGGAGGGCTACCATGAAAAGGCTGCAAGCTCTGATGGCCGGCATGGTCATCTTGTGCGCGCTGCTTCCATGCGCCGCTGCCTGGGCAGGAGAACCGGTCAAGGTTCGCATCCAGGGTCCGCCTGCCGCAGGGATGCTGCCCCTGATCTGGCTGCAGGAGAGCGGCCTTCTGGCCGGGCAGGCAGAGCTGGAGATCACTTTCTCCCAGGACCACCAGCGGGGTCTTGCCCTCGCCGCCGCTTCTGATCTGGATCTTCTGGTCACCGGCGTCAACGTGGGCGCCAAAGCCTACAACAAGGGCATAGACCTTAAGCTCCTCAGCACCAACACTTGGGGGCTGGATTATCTGCTCACAGCCGGCTTTCAAGCCGAGAACTGGCGGGATTTGGAGGGGAAATCGCTCTGTCTGCCCCTTCAAGGAGGGCCCCTGGACTTCCTCGCCCGCTACTTCCTGCTGCAGCACGGGGCCGACCTGGGGCGGGTGGAGTTTGTCTACCTGCCGTCAAACAGCGGGGCGAAGACCTTTCAGCTTGGCCGCGTCGATGCCATCATCCTGCCCGAACCCTTAGCCACCGTGACCCTCCGCAGCTTTGAGCAGGCTGTACTGTCCCTTGACCTGCAGGAGGAATGGGGCCGGCTGCACGGCGGCGATGAACGCATCCCCTTCGTGGGGCTCTTCGCCCGGGGCGGCTTTGCCCGGGAGAATCAAGAGCTTGTCCGCCTGATCCGCGAGTACTACCAAGCAGGCGCTGCCTGGATGGAGGCCCATCCAGAAGAGGCTGCCTCCCTAGCTGAGCGGCATTTCGGCCAGCCGGCGGAGGTGTTCCAGGAGTCGCTCAAGAGGACTCATGTTCAGGTCTATCCCAGAGCGGAAGAGAGGGAGCTGATCGAAGTCTTTTTCAGCGCCATCATGGACCTATTTCCAGAAATGATAGGTGGGACGCTGCCCGATGATGGCTTTTATTACTAGGCACAAAACAGAACTGCAGAAGGTGCTTGCCGGGCTTTTGGGCCTGGGAGGCATCTTTCTGCTCTGGAGTATCCTATCTGCGAGCTACCACCCGCTGATCTTCCCTTCGCCCAGGGAGACATGGCAGGCCCTCGGCGATCTGTGGGAAGAAGGCAGCCTGGTCCCAAGCATCGCCATCACTCTGCACCGGACGCTCTATGGGTACGGCCTTGCTCTGCTCATCGGTTTCAGCCTCGCCGCCTTTTCCCGCATCGGGGCTTTCTGGCAGGCCCTCCTCAAGCCCGTGCTGGCCGTGGTGCAGATCATCCCGCCGGTTGTCTGGACCATTTTGGCCGTGATCTGGTTTGGCATTTCAGGCGGCGGTGCGCCAGTGTTCCTGATCTTCATCGTCACCCTGCCCCTTGCTTTTTCCCAAGCTGCGGCCGGCCTGGAGGGCATTGACCGGAGGCTCGTGGAGATGTCGCAGGTGTACCGCTGCCGTAAAAGCCGGGTTCTGCGGGACATCTATCTCCCGGCCCTCGTCCCCCACCTGGCTGCAACCCTTGGTGTAGGCTTTTCCTTCGCCTGGAAAGCGGCGATCTTTGCCGAGTTCATGGGCAGCACGAGCGGGGTGGGCTTTTTGCTCAGCACAGCCAACAGCAACCTGGATACGGAGAGGGTCTTTGCCTGGGTTGTGGTCCTGGCCGTGCTGATGCTGATCTGTGAATACGGGCTCCTCATCCCCTTGAGGCGCCGGGCTGCGAGGTGGTGCAGTTGATCAACCCCATGCTTGAGTTCGTGCAGGTTTTCAGGGAGTTTGAGACAGAACGGGGCAGGCTCGCTGCGGTGGAAGGCATCTCCCTGTCAGCCGCTGCCGGCGAGATCGTTGCCCTGGTCGGGCCGTCGGGCTGCGGCAAGACCACTCTGCTCAATCTGGCTGCAGGCATCCTGCGCCCAACCAGGGGCCGGGTGGTGCTGACACCTAATGCCAGGCTTGCCTACGCCTTTCAGGAGCCGCGGCTTCTGCCCTGGAAGACAGTGGAGGAGAACATCAGCTTTGTGCAGGAAGGCCTGCTGCCTGCCGGTGAAGCCGCCGCCGCCCGCCGCCGCATCTTGGAAGAAACGGGCTTGGCAGAGTTTCGCAGGGCCTATCCCCGCGAGCTCAGCGGAGGGATGAAGCAGCGCCTTGAGCTTGCCAGGGCACTGGCCGTACGGCCGCGCCTGCTGCTTTTAGACGAGCCCTTCAGGTCCCTCGACGGAGCGACAAGACAGGAGCTCCACGCTCTCCTGCAGTCCGAACACGGGCGCGAGGGCTTTTCGGCCCTGCTCGTGACCCACGATCCGGAAGAAGCTGTACTCCTGGCCGATCGGGTGGTCGTGCTTTCACCGAGGCCCGCAAGGATCCTCAAGGAAGTGGTTCTCGCTACCCCCAGGAAGCGGCGCCTGCTCAACCGCGCCCTGGTGAGCAGCTCCCTGGAGCGCATAGAGGGCCTTCTGTCCTCTGCTGGATAATTCCCTCCCTTTGCTGGGAAACTAGGAGGGAAAGAACCTCGCAGAAAGGGTGACAGTATTGCCGGACAACTTACAGCCGCCCACACCTACCATGCAGGATATGGAGATAGTCGCGCAGGACATGAAGGCCTTTGACGGCCGGTTCAAGCTGGATAAGTACGGCTTCGATCCTCAGATGCCGGGGCACGCCACCGAACACGAGATGATCGTGCGCCAAGAGCCGCGGACAGCGAAGAAAGTCGGCTGCGGCATCAGCCTGCCCCTGGAGGTCCGCCAGGAGATCGCCCTCATGCTCGATGAGCACCAGTGCGCCCTCTCGGTAGCCCTGCATCAGTACAACAAACACCACTGGCTGAGCGAAGGAGCCGAGGGGTTCATCAGCCTGCACCACCTCCTGGAGGAACACATTGAGAAGACGATGAAACACATCGATGACATCGGGGAGAGGGTGGCCAGGCTGGGCGCAGTTCCCACTGCGCATCCAGTGACCCAGCATGAGCTGTCGTATATCAAGTGCGAACCTGAGGGCAGGTACTCCATCCGCGATTTCCTGCGCAACGACCTGGAACACGAACTGAAGATCCAGCAGATGCTGCGCAAGACCATCGAGCGTGCTCACCAGCTGAAGGATTACGGAACAGTCGAGGTGCTGGAGGATATTTTGGTGGAGCGGGAGGACCTGGGTTACCACCTCTACAGCGTCCTCGAAGACGACACCCTGGTGCGCGGCATGGAACATCTGGTATTCCAGTCTGGCAACATCGCCGGCGACCGCCCCATGGACCCCAACACTCCCCTGCAGTAAGCCCAAACGGCCAGCCTCGCTGCCCGGGCCGGGCAGCGGGGCTTTTTGTCGCGCGACAATTCATGAAACCTTTGGAACAAGGAAGGAGAAATGCCGCTGATATAGAAGAAAATGAATGAAACTTGTGAAGCAATGAGGAGAATACACATGGCCACGATGCGAGACATAGCCCAGCGGGCTGGCACTTCCCTGGCAACCGTGAGCCGCGTTCTGAACGGGCACCAAACTGCAAACGCGGTGGTAGCTGCCAAGGTGCTGGAGGCCGCTGCCGAACTAGGTTACGAGAAAAGAACAGGAAAAAAGTTGAAACAGACCCTGGCCGTATTGGTCACCTGGCCGAGTACCTCGCCAACCCAGACCCTGCAGGACAGTCAATATGCCATGATGTTCCTGCACCCCATCTATGTGGCAGCCGAGAGATTGGGCTACCATCTGGTGTTCCACTTCGGCACGCCAGAAGGGAAGCTCTCTTCTTTTCTGCGCTGGGAGATAGCGACCAAGCAGTTCGAGGGAGCCTTGATCGTCGGCAGCTACGACACCATGGAGTTTACCTATGTCAAGCACTTGAGAACGGCCGGCATCCCCTTCTTTCACCTGACGATGCCGCCCCTGGACGCGGGCGGGGCCTTGAGCTATGTAGCGGTAGATGACTACGCCGGAGGCTACCGGGCTGGGGAACACCTCGCCAAATTGGGCTGCAGGTCTCTTCTGCACATCGCCGGTCCCAAGAACTCCCGCGACGCCATGGAAAGACAGAAAGGGTTCCTGCAGGCCTGCCGCGATCACGGGCTGGAGAACCGCCAGATCGCCGTGTTCCAGGGGGACTTCCACGAGCCAGCCGGTGAACGCTGCGCTGAGTACCTGCTCAGGCAGGACAAGCTTCCCGATGGCATCTTTGCCGCCAACGACATGATGGCCATCGGCTGCATGCGGGTACTGCAGAACGCTGGGGTGAAGATACCCGGAGATACCCGTCTGGTTGGTTTTGACGATGTGGTCCTGGCTTCCTATGTCGAGCCCAGCTTAACGACGATCAGGGTGCCCTACGAAGATCTGGCGCGCATCGCCACCGAAGAGCTTGTGAAGCAGATCGACCATCCCGTGCGCAAGACAGTGAAAGTGAGGCTCGAGGCGGAGCTGGTGGTGCGGCGCTCCTGCGGTGCCAAAGCCTGAAGATAGGCCCAAAAGAAGTCCTCTCTGGTTGAGGGATAGAGTAGTTTGTGGTACGATAACAGTAGACACTGGGACAAGTTTCCACGAAGGAGGGCTAGCCGTGCCGTGGCATGAGTCGTTATCCGTGGGCATCGCACAGATCGACGAGCAGCATAAAGAGTGGTTTAGGCGGGCAGAGAACCTGTTCGAGGCAGGCAAGCAGGGAAAAGCCAAGGAGTATATCGGCGAGATGCTGGAGTTCTTGGACAGATATACCAAGAAGCACTTTGCCGATGAAGAGCGGTATATGCAGCAGATCGGCTATCCTGGGCTGGACGAGCAGAAAAAGGCGCACGCGGCCTTTATCTCCCAGCTGGCTAAGCTGCGGGACGACTATGAGTCGTCAAGCGGCAGCATTTCCGTCATTATCGCTGCGAATAAGATCGTTATCGATTGGCTTACCAAGCACATCTCCAACTTAGATCGGAAGATCGGGGAGTTTGTGCGCAGCAAGTAGAATATTTCGGGAAAAGAGGGGCGCAGCTCGCGTTCCTCTTTTTTGCATCTTCGTGGCAGGAAGAAACCGGCAGGACTCCCGCGGGGAATATGTAATATTTACACGATCCACATGCCAGGGGTGAGGAACTATGACAAGGGCCGCGCTCAGAGCAGGGTGCTTTTTTGTGCTTTTGCTGATCCTCCCGGCGCTGCTCCTTGCCGGCTGCACTCAGCAGAAGGGCAACGGGCAGAGCCTCATTTACATCCCCATCTTGGCAGACGCTTCCTGGCTCTTCGCCGACGGTGCGTTCATCAGCGGCGTGAACATGGCCGTGGAGGAGCTCAACCGGGAGTATGCGGACCGGGGCATCGAGGTCAAAGCGGAAGTCTTGGATGATGCGGGGGGTTATGAACAAGGTGTGAAGATCGCGGCGCAGGTTGCCGCCGACCCGGCAGTTACTGCCGTGCTTAACCTGCAGAATTTCGATGTCAGCAAGACAACCGCGGACATGCTGGCTGCCGCCGGCAAGGTGGTCCTCTTCCCCTATGGAGCCTATGACAGCTTGTTTGCCAGGGGCAACCCGTACCTTTTCTGCGGTGTCCCGTCCTTTGCCAACCTGGGCGAAGCCATGGCCAAGTATGCCATGGACGCCGGTTACAAGCGCATCGCTGTCTACTACAACGGGCTGCAGTCCCAGGAAGAGCTGGTAACAGCCTTCGAGCTGGCCCTTATGGACAGCGACGCCAAGGTCGTGGACTATGTCTCTTCGATCATCTCACCGAGCCAGTTCATCAGCATCAACAACCGCTGGCAGGCCCTCGGGGTGGAAGCGGTGGTTATGGCCCAGTACGGGCTCGACCCTGCCTTCAGGGTTCTGGAGATCATCAGAGAAGCGAACAGCGCGGTGGCGGTGATCGGCGAGCCCATCTTCAACCGGGCCAATGCCCTGGCGGTCTACAAGGACATCGCTGAAGGTATGGTGGTCCCTTCCACCCTGGTGCTGGAAGAGAGCGAAAGGCTGGCCGCTTTCCGGGAGCGCTACCGGGAGAAATACGGGTACGAGCCGGACACCTGGGCTGTCCAGGGTTATGATGTGGTGCGGCTGGTGGTGGACACGGCAGCGAGGCTGGGGAAAGTTGATCCGGCGAGTATTGCGGAAGGCCTGCACGATGCCGCCGGCTACCAGGGAGTGGGGCGGTTGATCAAGTTCCAGCCGGGAGGAGCCTTGGAAGTGGATATCACGAAGCTTCCCATGCTGACCTGCCGCGATGGAGTGTTCCGCTAGGGGGATGGGCGATGAAACGGTATCTATGGGCGGCTGTGATCCTGGTGCTCGTGTTAGCACTGGCCGGCTGGGACAGCGGGCGCACAGTGAAATATAGGCTGTACATCGGCCTCAATGACCAAGATACGTATCAGCAGGTGAAATCAACTGAGGAAGCCCAAGAGCTGGTGGCCGAAATCGCCCTCAAGTATGTGGAGGGTTTCACCCTCATCACCGCCCAGGGCGTATATACCGATCATCTCGGAGTCGTAACCCGTGAGAACACCCTGATCTGCGAGATTATCGGGGCTTCAGAAGAACAGATCAATCACATCATGGACGAAGTCTTGAGCGCACTTAACCAGAGCGCTATCCTGGTGGAGAGGGAGGAAGTGGAATCCCGCTTCTACGCCGGCTCAGCCTTGAGGGGCGCGGCGCAGTAGGTTCATTCTGGGAAGATGACTTCCACTCCCGCTGATTCCAGCCGCTTGAGCCATTCATCAGAGGGGCGCCGATCAGTAACCAAGCAGTCCAGCTCTGCGGCTCCGCAGACCAGGCGGTAAGAAATCTGGTCGAACTTGGTGTGGTCGCAGAGGAAGACTGCTTTGCGCGTCCTGCGAATCATCTCCTGTTTGAGGCAGACGTCTTCTTCATTGACGTCAGTGATCCCGTTCTCCCATGAAAAGGCCCGGGCAGAGAAGAAGGCCAGGTCAGTGTAGTATTCTGCAATGCGCATGCGGGTTGTCTCCCCTGTGAAGCCACGGCTGGTGGCGCTCAGCCAGCCTCCCGTGCAGAATATCCGCGCCGGCAGAAGGAGATCAAGACAGTCCAAGGCGATCTGGGCGCTGGTGGTGATGATTTTGAGGTTTTCCTTGTTGTGCAGAAAGCGGGGCAGGGTGGCCGCCGTGGTGGTTGCATCCAAGGAGATGACCTGGTTATCGGCGACCAGATCCGCTGCCAGCTCGGCGATGATCTCCTTGGCTGCCAGGTTTTCTTCCTTGCGGGTGAAGAAGGGGATTTCGTTGCTCGGATGCTCCATGAGCTTGGCCCCGCCGTAGAAGCGGCGGACGAGGCCTTCTTTCTCAAGATGGCCAAGATCGCGCCGGATGGTGGACGGGCTTACGAAGAGTTTTTCTGCTAACTGGTTAACGTAGACCACCTTTTTACTTTTCAGCTGTTCCCTGATGAAATCGATTCTCTCCAGGCCCATAATGCTCTCCCCTTCTGCGTGTTTCTGCTCGATTTTGCGCATTTGACGTTCCCATCGTGCGTTGTTTTCAATTTTATCACCTTGCCCTTTTGGGTACAAGTTTTTTACGATATAATTACCCTGTACTCGCTGTGGAATGAGGGAGAAAGTGCGCGCTCCTGACACCCGAGGCGGTCTTGTCTTCGAGGGGTTGGTGTAGGACGCGTTTTTGTCTGTAATGGATGGCTGCGCGTGATCGTGCAGCCTGGGAAGGGGAGAACAGCAGATGAGTGTGGATATCAAGATCAAGAATGCTCTCAAAAAGTTCGGTGACAACGTCATCATCCCAGATCTCAGCCTTACTGTAAAGAAGGGCGAGTTTTTTACCCTCTTGGGGCCCTCTGGCTGCGGTAAGACTACGCTGCTCCGGATGATTGCCGGGTTCAACACAATCGACGGCGGCGACTTCTACTTCGACGAGCGCCGGATCAACGATCTGAACCCTGCCAAGCGCAACATCGGCATGGTCTTCCAGAGCTACGCCATTTTCCCTCATATGACGGTGCGTAAGAACGTGGAGTTCGGCTTGACGAACAAGAACCTCTCCAAAGCCGAAATCCGCAGCAGGGCCGAGAAGTTTATGGACCTCATGCAGATCAGCGAGTTAGCAGACCGTATGCCCACCAGCCTTTCGGGCGGTCAGCAGCAGCGCGTCGCCCTGGCGCGGGCGCTCTGCATCGAGCCTGATGTGCTGCTTATGGACGAGCCCCTGTCCAACCTGGATGCCAAACTGCGCATCGAAATGCGCAGCGTGATCAAGGACATCCAGCAGACCGTGGGCATCACCACCATATACGTGACGCATGACCAGGAAGAAGCCATGGCCATTTCCGACCGCATCGCGGTGATGAACAAAGGAGTTATCCAGCACATCGGGACTCCTAAGGGCATCTACCAGCGGCCGGCCAACACCTTTGTCGCGGCCTTTATCGGTCGCAGCAACCTGCTCGAGGGTGAGCTGGTGATGAAAGGCGACATGCCCTACGTCCGCTTTGAGCAGTATGAAGCACCGGTGCCTGCGGTGGCGAGTGAATTCAGGAAGCCCCAAAAAGTGATCATCTCTGCACGGCCTGAGGAGCTGTCCATCAGCCGCGAGGACAATGGCGGCTTCAAAGCGACGATCATCAGCAGCATCTTCCTTGGCCTGAACACGCACTACTTCATGCGCCTGGAAAACGGCATGCAGATGGAATCGGTCCACGAATCGACGCTGGACAGCATTATCGAGCCGGGGACAAAGGTATCGGTTACCTTCAATACCGACAAGATCAACCTTTTCACTGCCGATGGGTCGACGAACATCCTCACGGGCGTGCAGAACGATGCCCAGCCCTCAGCTGTGTCCCGAGCAGGCGGCAAGCGCCTGGCGGTAGGTTGAGGGAAGGGGGGCAGAGATCATGCAGGCAAAACGCAGATTTGATCTCTGGACAGTAGTATCCCTGGTTACTCTGGGCTTCTTCGTGCTTTTCCTGCTCTATCCGCTGTGGGGTCTGCTGCGCCAGTCTGTGTTCAACGCCAAGGGTGAGTTCACCCTGGAGTACTTCAAGCGGTTCTTCCAGTACCGCTACTACACTGTCACCATATTCAACAGTATCAAGGTGTCTCTGGCCATCACGCTGGTGACCCTGCTCTTGGGCATCCCCATTTCTTACTTCTACTCTTTTTACCAGCTCAAGGGCGCCAAGTTCCTGTTTGTGGTCAGTCTGCTCTGTGCCATGTCGGCGCCGTTCATCGGAGCCTATGCCTGGATCCTGCTGTTGGGGCGCCAGGGCGTGATCACCAAGTTCATGGCCAACACCTTCGGGCTCAACATCGGCTCGATCTACGGCTTCGACGGGATCTTGTTCGTGCAGTCATTGAAGCTGTTCCCGCTGGTCTTCATCTACATGAACGGTGCGTTCAAGGACATAGACAACTCCCTGCTGGAAGCATCGGCCAACATGGGTGTGGTCGGGGTGAAGCGGTTTTTCAAGGTGATCCTTCAGCTCTCCATGCCCACCATTTTGGCAGCGTCCTTGGTGGTGTTCATGAGGGCCTTTGCCGACTTCGGCACGCCGCTCCTGATCGGTGAAGGGTACCGGACCTTCCCCGTGGAGATCTACAACCAGTACCTGGGAGAACACGGGCAGGACTACCGTTTTGCAGCGGCGATCAGCGTGATCGGGGTCATCATGACCACGGCCATTTTCCTGCTCCAGAAGTGGGCGACCAGCCGCTACAATTTCTCCATCAGCGCCATGCATCCCGTGGAGAAGAAGAAGCCTAAGGGCATCGGCGGCTTCCTGATGTACCTGTATTCCTACGCGCTGGTTGGCCTGGCTTTCCTGCCTCAGGCATACATCGTCTACCTGTCCTTCCGTAACTCGGACGGTGCGGTGTTCCTGCCGGGTTACTCGTTTACCAATTACCGCATGGCGGTAACGCGCCTGCTCGGCCGCTCGGTGAACAACACCGTGCTCCTGGGCCTGGCAGCCCTGGCCATCATCGTCCTTCTGGCCGTGATCATCGCCTACCTGGTAGTGCGCCGGGCAAGCATGCTGAACAACGTGATCGACACTCTATCCATGGTGCCCTACATCATGCCCGGTTCGGTTATCGGTGTTGCTCTGGTCATCGCCTTCAGCAACAAGCCCTTTGCTCTGACCGGAACGGCGCTGATCATGATCATCGCCTGGGTGATCCGCCGTATGCCGTACACCATCAGGTCGGCAACGGCTACTTTGCAGCTTGTGCCGCGGGATGTGGAAGAGGCGGCCACGAGCTTGGGTACTTCAAAGCCCAAGACCTTCTTCCGGATCACCGTGCCCATGATGCGCAACGGCATCATCTCCGGCGCCATCCTGAGCTGGATCTCAATCGTCACAGAGCTCTCCAGCGCTATCATCCTCTACAACAACCGGACGATTACCCTGACTATGTCCACCTATGTGGCCATCTCCCGGGGCAATGACGGACTGGCGGCAGCCTTTGCGGCCATCACCACGGTTGTAACGGCCGTGTCGATCATGATCTACCTCAAGGTCAGCAAGACGGAGGATGTCAAGATTTAAGTGGTTTTTGCAGCTGCTCTCGCAGTGCCGTTTGCAGCTCCTCAAGCAGCTCTTTCTGCTGTCCGGGGAAGCAGGATCGAGGCGTGCTTTGGCGGGCGCGGCAGAAGTGGACGCTGCGGGAACCGAAGCTGTAAAAATACAGAACAAAAGCAACAGATAAAAGGAGGAGCTGAAAGAATGAAAAAGCATCTTGGTCTTATGCTTTCGTTCGCGTTGGTGCTGTCGCTGCTCGTGTCGGCGTTTGCTCTGGCTCAAACCTTGGCCGACCCGAACTTCAAGAGCGACCTCGTACTGTATTCCAGTATGACAGACAACGACCTGAACAACCTGGTAAGGCTGTTCACCCAGCGGTACCCCGGCATCCGCATTGAGATCGTGAACGGTTCCGCTGGTGAGCTCACTGCTCGAATCAGGGCTGAGAAGAACAACCCGCAGGGCGACGTTATGTGGGGCGGCCTGAGCAACAGCGACGGCATGATCTATGAGGATCTGTTCGAGCACTATCTCTCCCCTTACGAGGAAGAGATCTACCCGGCATACAGGTCCAACAACGGTTTCTACAACCTGGATCACCTGTCCACCATCGTCTTCTGCGTCAACACCGACCTGGAGAAAGAGCTGGGCATGAACATCACCGGCTACAAGGATCTGCTGGATCCCAGGCTCAAGGGTAGGATCGTTCTGCCTGACCCGAACTCTTCGTCTTCTGGCTGGAACCATGTGTGCAACATCTTCGCCGTCTTCGGCAATGACAGCCCTGAGGCATGGGAGTTCATCGAAGGCCTCATGAAGAACGGCGTCGTGATCTCCACCTCTTCGTCCGTTGCTTTCCGCAGCGTCCTGTCTGGTGAGTATGTTGTCGGTATGTCCTATGAAGACGGTGCTTCCACCCTGCTCAAGGCCGGCGCTACCAACATCAAGCTGGTGTACCCTGAGGAAGGCGCTTCCGCATCCGCTTTCGGCGTCGCCGTGATCAAGGGCGCCAAGAACATGGAAGCCGCTAAGCTCTTGGTTGACTACCTGATGAGCGTTGAAGGTCAGTCCGAGCTGGGTACCGCCCTGGGCACCCTGCGCTTCACCAACTCCAAGGCTGTTTACTCCACGCCGTACCTGCCTGCAACCGAAGAGGTCACCTGGTCTGACAGGGACATCGAGTGGTTGATCGAGAACAAAGAGTATGTCCTGCAGCGCTGGAACGACATCTACATGAGGACCCGGTTCTAACCTCACAACTGAACATGCGATTCACAAAAGGTGCTGGGCATATGCCCGGCACTTTTTTCGCGATGGGCTGTGCGGCAGGGGTCAGGCTGTTTGTATCAAAACCTGATATACACGGGCCTTTTAGCGGTATGCAACCGCACTGGCTGACAACAAAGGAGTGGAAGCATGGAAAAACCAACCCTTAAACAGAGAACCGCAGCCCTCACTTACCTTGCATTTGCCGTCATCATCGCAGCCTGGACCGCCGCCTGGCTCGTGAAGATTAACTTGGACCAGCGCTGGAGCTGGCTCACGGCCGGAGGCGGAAGCTTTGCCTACTGGACGGCGGCAAAGCTGATCGTCTGGATCGTGCCCGCTTTGTGGCTGATTGGGCGTTCTGGGCGCAGCCTGCAAGAGGTATTGGGCCTGGCCAACTGGAAGGCTGCCCTGGCCTGGGGCGGCGGCATCGGTCTTCTCATCGCCCTCACCGGGATCATCCCCAACTACCTGCAGGGCAGGCCCGTTCTGCCCACCAAGGTGGACTTCCCGCTCCTGAATGTGATCGTCATCGCACCCACCTTGAGGAGTTTCTGATGCGCGGCGCGGTTCAGGCGAACCTGAGCCGGCAGTGTCCCTTCTGGAAGGCGAACATCCTGACTTCGCTGCTCTTTGTCCTTCTCCACATTCCGGGCTGGTTCTTCATGGGAGTGCTGTGGGAGAACCTGACCCAACCTGCAGGTTGGGCTCTGTCCATCTTCCTGGTCAGCCTCGGTTTTGGCTATGCCGCGCACCGCTCCCGTTCGGTGCTGGGGGGAGTTATCGCGCACTTCTTGAACAACCTCTTCTAGCAGGCTTTCCGCCCCAAGGTGAAGAACCCGAATTCTCAACCTCCAACAGGAGTTTTTGCGATATGCCAGAATATAGAGAGAAACGCCTACTTGCCGCGAACAGCGGGCTCAAGACGGGGTTTGGGGGGTTGGCCATGCATATCATGAGTTATCTTCAGAAGGTTTACCGAGAGCTCCACGCCCAGCCAGAGCTGTCGGCTCAGGAAGCCCAGACGGCCGCCTTCGTCGCAGCTGAACTGAAGGAGATGGGCTTTACTGTGACCACAGGAGTTGGCGGTCACGGCGTGGTGGGAGTGTTCCCGCTGGTTGGTTCGGGCCCGACCCTGGCCCTGCGCTGCGACATGGATGCCCTGCCGGTCAGCGAGGAAACGGGGGCGGACTTCGCCTCCCAGAACCCTGGAGTGATGCACGCCTGCGGCCATGACAGCCACATGGCCATGGTGCTGGGAGCCTGCCGCTATGCTGTGGCCAATGAGGAGCGGCTGAGAGGCACGCTCATGGCCATCTTCCAGCCTTCAGAAGAGGTTGGGATGGGGGCAAGATCCATGCTTGAGGCAGGTGTCTTCTCCCGGCTCAAGCCCTTCCGCCTCGTTGGCATCCACAACTGGCCTGACCTGCCCGCAGGCACCTTGGGCCTGCAGAGCGGGCCGATCACTGCGTCTACCGATCAGTTTAAGGCGGTCTTGAGGGGTGTTGGCGGCCACGGAGCGCGTCCGCACCAAACCAGGGACACCATCGCCATGGCGGCCGCCGCTGTGCAGAATGCCTTCACCTTGGCGCAGAGGCGCGCCGATCCCGCTTCTCCCCAGGTGCTGTCGTTTGGAGCAATCCGGGGCGGAACCAGCTTCAACATCATCCCTGAGCAGGTTGTCCTGGAGGGCACGGTGCGCACTGTCCGCAGCGAGGATCAAGCCCTGATGATCCGCCTTCTGCACCAGGCCTTCAAAGCAGCAGCCGACCTGCACGGAGGTTCCTATGAACTGATGTATGAAGAAGGAGTCCCCGCGGTGGTCAACGATCCTGCAGTTACTGCCGAGATCGCCGGCTTCTTTGCGGCCCGGATCCCTGATATCCCCGTTGTTTCCGAAGGACTGGCCAGCCTGATCGGGGAAGACGTAGGCTGCTTCCTTCAGGAGGTGCCAGGCATCCTGCTCTTTATCGGATCGGGACAGGAAGGAGCCGTGAATGAGCTCCACAATCCCCGCTTCCTCGTTCCCTGCCAGACCCTGGTCACAGGGTACAAGGCCCTTACCAGCATCATCGCCGGTTATCTGAGCAAGTAGACGAAGAATGCATAGGAGCTTTGGAGGAGATTCATTTGCACAAACAGATCCTGCTTGGTTTGTTGGTAGTACTGCTCGCAGTTTCTGCCGGTGTCGGCGCGTCCAGTCCCTATCTTATCTTCCATCTTGATGCTGTCAGCTCTCCGGTCTTCTTCCGCGAACTGGAGGCCGGCAACCTGCCAAATATCGAACGGCTGTTTGCGGGAGGCATCCACATCAAACACGGGTTGACCCTTTATCCCGGCGGCACTGAAGTGATCTACCCCCGCCTGAAAATGGGCATTGGCAATGATCAGGGACGCACCGTCAGCTGGGGCTTGGTCGATCCGGAAACGGAAGAGATCATCACCAGCCCGTGATCCTCCGCGAGATGTTGAGCCATATGCCCAGAGAGTCGCTGGGCTTCTGGACCTACGGCGTCCCCGGGCTGCACCACCTGGCATCCCTCTCGCTGCTCAATGTGCCGCGTGTTTTAGAGAAGTTCGGCTACGCCGAGGTCCTCTGGTTCTGCACCGATCTCCTCGGACATGTCGTTGGCCCCAGGGCCTACCTTGCTTCCCTGTACAACTTTGACAGGGCTATCGGGCGTTTCCTGCCCCTGGACGAGCTGGAAGATGTGAACATAATCCTCTATGCCGACCACGGCATGTCTTTTGGGGAATCGGGGCTCGTTGATTACAACGCCGCCGCGCGAGAGGTTTTTGGACCTGACCTCAAGTTCTGCACTTACCCCAACATCTACATATCTGCTGAAGTGGACCGCAGCCAAAAGGCGAGGGAGCTGGTTGACGCCGGGATCGACTTCGTCTTCTACCGGGAAGGCGAAACGGTAGTGGCCTGCCATGGAGGAGGCCTGGCGTACTTCACAGAGCACGATGGGCTGTTCAGGTACACTTTCACCGGCAGCGATCCCTTCGGGTACTACGCCGCGGGCTACCGCGGGGAGGCATTGAGCAGAGAAGAGTGGCTGGAGTTAACGGCTGATCTCCGGTTCCCGGCCGTTCCCCCCAATGTCTACAGCTATCTCCAGAATCCCTACGTTGGAGATTTTGTGATCAGTATCACCCCGCCGAAGCTGCCGAAAACGCCGCTTTCAAATAAGGCCAATCACACGGGTTTGACCACAACCGATCTCATGGTCCCCATCCTGCTCAAAGGGCCCGCTTTTGAGCAGCTGCGGGGCATGGAGACCATGTGGCTGCATGATCTCTACTCCGAGTATGCTCCCGTCGACTTCGACTTCGTCCCCGCGAGGGATCAGAACAAGGTTGCCGCCTTCAGTTCTCCCAACGGGCCCGTGGTGGACCTTGAGCTTTCTCCCGCATACCGGTTGAGGAGCCGGCTTGAGATGGCCGGTCTGCACAGCGCTTCGCTGGGTGTGGAGTGGGATCTGTACTCGACCTTCTTATCCCGCATCTGGTTGGGCGCCGGAGCCAAGGTGGCCCCGGAGGAGTCAGCCATCCTGGTCGGCGGCGTCTATGAGCTGACTCTGGGACGGCTCTCCGCAGCCGCCCGCTTCACCTACGAAGTGGGTCCGAACAAATGGGAGCTTGCGCACAGCCTCGCCTGGAATCTCACGTCCCAGCTTTCTGCAGTCTGGCAGATCGGGAGGGGTGTGGGTGTGCAGTTCACCTGGTGAGCCTGCCGCATGAACACAGCGCACGCAGAGTGGAGTGACGACGTTGGCCAGAGCAAAGACCAAGACCTCTTCCTTCGGCACGTCCAGCCGGGAAGGCCATGACGCTTCTGAGTTCTACAACCGCAGCCTGTACGGCCGAGACCTGTTCTCAGTCTTTGCCCAGCTGAACGAGGTGATCGCGGGCGGGAAGCCCCGTGAGGTACCGGACCGCCCCAGGGAAGAATGGGTGAACCGCATCTACTGCCACACCTCGGAAGATATGCACCACCTTCCCGACGCATCCGTGGGGCTGGCCTTCACCTCACCGCCCTATAACGCTGGGAAGGACTTCGATGAGGACCTGGGGCTCTTGGAATACCTAACCGTCATCGCCAATGTTGGCCGGGAGGTCTACCGCGTGCTCACGCCAGGCGGTCGGTACGTTGTCAACCTGGCCAATCTCGGGCGCAAACCGTACATCCCCCTCCACGCTTACTTTTACGGCATCCACACTGCCCTTGGTTTTCTGCCCGTGGGCGAGATCATCTGGCAGAAGGGGAAGGGCATGAACGCCAACTGCGCGTGGGGTTCCTGGCTCTCGGCCCGTTCGCCGCGGCTGCGGGACCTCCACGAGTACCTCCTGGTCTTTGCAAAGGAGGACTTCCGCCGACCCGAGCGGGGGGAGTCGGACATTTCCAAGGAAGAGTTTATGAATGCCACCCTGTCGGTGTGGAACATTCCGCCCGAATCAGCTCGCAAGGTTGGCCATCCTGCGCCTTTCCCGGTGGCGCTGGCTGATCGGGTTATCCGGCTCTTTTCCTACAAAGACGATGTGATCCTCGATCCATTCTGCGGTTCGGGCACAACCTGCCTTGCCGCCGCCTTCACGGGACGCCCTTACGTGGGCTACGACATCTCTCCCGAGTACTGTGAGCTCGCGGAAAGGCGGATCAAGGCCGAAACGGCCCAGAGCACCCTGCTCCTGGAGTAAAGCGCTCGCTGCCCCAGCTGAATTAGCTGGGGTTTTTTGATCTTCAGCTGCTCCAACATTTTTTACCAAAAAAAGGGTTCGCAGGACCCCTCCCCTTGTGGTACAATTCTCAGAGAATAAGCAGGGAGAGCTTGTGAAACATCGAACAGATGGGCTTTTTGGCAGTCTTTGGATGTCTCAGGAGCGAAGCAAAGAGGAGGGAAAGCGTGGCGAAGTTCATCTTTATCACAGGAGGAGTTGTATCTGGGCTCGGCAAGGGGATCACCGCTGCCAGCCTGGGCAGGCTGCTCAAACAGAGAGGCCTGCGCGTCGCAGCCCTGAAGCTGGACCCTTACATGAACGTGGATCCCGGAACCATGAGCCCCTATGAGCACGGAGAGGTGTTCGTGACAGACGACGGAGTAGAGACGGATCTCGATCTGGGCCACTATGAACGGTTTATGGACGAAGATCTGAACGAGTTTTCCAGCATGACTTCAGGCAAAATCTTCTGGAGCGTGCTCAGCCGGGAACGTTCCGGCGGCTACCTGGGACGCACGGTCCAGGTCATTCCCCATGTTACTGGGGAAATCATGGACTTCATCTACCGGGCTGCCGAGAGGAGCGGGGCCGATGTCCTGATCACCGAAATTGGGGGCACCGTCGGCGACATCGAAAGCCAGCCTTTCCTGGAGGCTATCAGGCAGATTTCCCTCCAGCGGGGTCCGGAGAACTGCCTCTTCATCCATGTAACCCTGGTGCCCTACCTCAGCTGGGCAGGGGAGCACAAATCCAAACCCACGCAGCATTCGGTCAAAGAGCTGCGCTCCATGGGCATCTCGCCGAGCATCATCGTCGCCCGCACAGATCATCCCCTGAACGACCAGATCAGATCGAAGATTGCCCTCTTCTGCAACGTAAAGCCCGACTGCGTGATCGAAAACCTTACTCTGCCCTTCCTCTATGAAGCGCCCCTCATGCTGCACCGCGAGGGCCTTGATACCGTGGTCTGCCGGGAGCTGCAGCTTCAGACGGCAGAGCCCGATCTCAGGGAATGGGAAGAGCTGGTGCAGAGGATCCGCACCCGCTCGGGCCGGGTTGTCATCGCTATTGTGGGCAAGTACACCAAGCTGCACGATGCCTACTTGTCTATTATCGAGAGCCTCAACCACTCAAGCTATGCCGCCGGGGTGTACGTGGAGATCACGTGGGTGGACAGCGAGGTCGTTAACCCAGAGAATGTGGCGGAGCAGTTGAGCGGCATCGACGGGATGATCATACCCGGCGGTTTCGGGGAGCGGGGTATCGAAGGCAAGGTGGCAGCCGCCCGCTACGCGCGGGAGAACGGCATCGCCTTCCTCGGGATCTGCCTGGGCATGCAGGTAGCGGTGATCGAGTTTGCCCGAAGCGTCTGCGGGCTGGCAGGGGCGAACTCGGCCGAGTTCGACGAGCGTGCGCCACACCCGGTGATCGACCTGATGGAAGAGCAGAAGGGCATCGTGGATAAGGGAGGAACTATGCGCCTGGGCGCCTATCCCTGCCAGGTTCAGGAGGGCAGCCTGCTGCACAGCCTCTACGGCGCTCTGCAGATCAGCGAGCGGCACCGCCACCGCTTTGAGGTGAACAACGCTTACCGGGAGATCCTGAGCAGGCACGGCATGGTCCTGAGCGGTACCTCGCCCGACGGCCATCTCGTGGAAGCGGTGGAACTCGCCGGACACCCCTTTTTCGTAGGAGTGCAGTTCCATCCAGAGTTTAAGAGCCGGCCTACCAGGCCGCACCCGCTGTTTCTCGGCCTCGTCAAGGCTTCTATGGAGGGAAGATCATGAGGGACTATGAGCTGGAACTAAAGGACAGAATCGGGTTTATCCGGGGGTCGCTGCAGGCAGCCGGCGCACAGGGCATCGTCTACGGGAACAGCGGCGGCAAGGACAGCGCCCTGGTGGGCATCCTCTGCAAACTGGCCTGTGAGAACACGGTTGGGCTGATCATGCCCTGCCGCTCCAAGCGGAACTACGATCAGGACCGCAAGGACGCTGAAGCGGTGGCCGCTGCCTTCGGCATCGAGACTAGGGTGGTTGATCTCCAGCCCGTCCTCAGCGAAATGGAGAAGGCTGCGGGGCAGGCTGTGCAGCTCAGTGAGACGGCTCGGGTGAACATGCCGCCCCGGTTGCGCATGGCGCTGCTCTATGCCGTGGCCGCCAGCGAGAACCGGCTGGTTGCGGGCACGGGCAACCGGAGCGAGGCTTTCATGGGTTACTTCACCAAGTGGGGCGATGGGGCCTACGACTTCAACACCATTGCGGACCTCACCGTAACGGAGATCTACGACTTTCTGCGCTTTCTTAAGGCACCCGCCTGCGTATTGGAGAAGGCTCCCTCAGCCGGCCTCTATGACGGTCAGACCGATGAGGGGGAAATGGGAGTCACCTATGCCCAGATCGACGCTTTCCTCACAGGGGGCAGCGTACCTGAAACGGCCCGGGAGATCATCGTGAGGTACCACCAGGCCAGCCAGCACAAGCGCCGCCTGCCGCTTGCCTACGGAGGCAGACGATGAACATCAACCGCGGCTATCTCAATCTGAAGGACCGCTACCTCTTTTCCACTATTTCGCAGAAGGTGAGGGAATACAGAGCCCAGCACCAGGGCCGGGAGATCATCAGCTTGGGGATCGGCGATGTAACCCTGCCCCTGGCCCCAGCTGTGGTTACGGCCATGCAGCAGGCAGTTGCCGAGATGGGACGGGCAGAGACCTTCCGGGGATACGGGGAAGAGCAGGGTTATGCCTTTCTGAGGCAGGCGATCTGCCGCTACTATGCCGCCAAGGGTGTTGACCTGGCAGAAAGCGAAGTGTTTGTGGGAGACGGGGCCAAGAGCGATCTGGGCAACATCCTGGACATCTTCTCTGTGGAGAACACCGTGCTGATCCAGGACCCTGTGTACCCGGTCTATGTCGATACCAACATCATGGCAGGCCGCCGCATCGAGTTTCTGAACGGGACCGCAGAGAACGGATTCCTTCCCCTGCCTTCAGCCGAGCTGAGCGGAGATATCATCTACCTCTGCTCGCCCAATAACCCTACTGGCGCTGTGTACAAAAAAGAGCAGCTGCAGGCGTGGGTAGACTGGGCGCTGGAGCGGGGCGCGGTCATCCTGTTTGACAGCGCCTATGAGGCTTTCATCCAGGATCCGGAGCTGCCCACGACCATCTACGAGATCCCGGGGGCCAAGGAGTGCGCCATCGAGTTCTGCTCCTTCTCAAAGACCGCCGGGTTTACCGGGGTGCGCTGCGGCTATACTGTCGTGCCGCAGGCCCTGGTCAGGGATGGGGTTTCCCTCAACGCTCTCTGGCTCAGACGCCAGACCACCAAGTTCAACGGCGTATCCTACATCGTCCAGCGGGGCGCTGAGGCTGCCTTCAGCGAAGAAGGTCTGCGGCAGAACAGGGCGGCCATCGGCTATTACATGGAAAACGCCCGCATCATCGCAGAGGCCCTGAACCGGCTGGGAATCTGGTTCACCGGCGGCAGGAATGCCCCCTACATCTGGCTGCAGTGCCCAGGGGGCATGGATTCTTGGGAATTCTTCAACCTCCTTCTCGACAGCTGTGGGGTAGTGGGCACGCCCGGAGCGGGCTTCGGAAGAAACGGCGAGGGTTTCTTCCGCTTGACTGCCTTCGGCCGGCGCGAAGATGTTCTCAGAGCGCTGGAGCGCATGCAAACCGCTGTGTTTTGAACAGACTATATTGTTGGGACCGGGATGCTTCCCGGTCTCTCTGCTTTTCAGGAGTGTGTTGCCGGGTGCGAGTGATGTGTGCTATTATTAGACCAGATGGTTTAGACCGCCTGGTCTAAACCGCTCTGGGAGGTGCTGTTTTGAAGAAGCGGGAGTTCAACTACCAAGCCCTCATCGGCGAAGACAATCCACTTCTGCGCTTTCCTGCGCTCAAGGAGGCGGCCATCGACGAGTTTTCGGAGAAGAGCTTCAGCGACGCTTCCCTCAACGAGATCCTCAAGAAGGCAGGGATGAGCAAAGGAAGCTTCTACCATCACTTCGGCGACAAGTTCGGGCTGTACCTCGCCATGATGGATCTCATCGTTCAGAAAAAGCTTTCGTTCTTTTATCCTCTGCTGCAGCAGGGGATAGATTTCAGCGACTTTTTCGAGACGCTGAAGGCCGTCATGCGCGCCACCTTGGAGTTCATGATGGCTGATGAGCGCATGCATCACCTATCCATCAGGTTCATGGACGAAGAAGAAAAGTTCAGGAAGAGGTTCTACGGTTTCTTTGTCAATGATTACACCCAGAATTTCAACGAGTATGTGTATCAAGCAGTGCAGTCGGGGCAGGTTGACAGCCGCTACCCTCCTGCCTTTGTGGCCAACGTGATTGAGATCCTGACCGCCAACCTCAACAAACTGATCTCCAGCGGCGATCCCGACCACCTGCTGGCCACGGCCTACCAAGTGGTGGATGTGCTTCAGCACGGAATCGCCCCCAGACCCGAATATGGAAAGGAGAAACACGATGGGGACCGCTTTTCAAATTAGAGACCTGCGCTTTCGCTATCCTTCTTCTGCCGGAGACACGATAAAGGGCATCAGTTTCGATGTTCGGGAAGGGGAAATCTTCGGGCTGCTCGGACCCTCGGGGGCCGGCAAGTCTACCACGCAGAAGATCCTGGTCAGGCTCCTCGAGAACTACCAGGGCAGCATCAGCTACTTCGGCCAGGACCTGCGGGCCATGGGCCATTCGTACTATGAGGAAATCGGGGTTGGCTTTGAGATGCCCGTACACTTCACCAAGCTGACGGCTCTAGAAAACATGGAGTTCTTCGCCGGCTTCTACAGAAGCCGGGCAGACATCCAGGAGCTCATGGAAAGAGTGGGACTCTGGGAGTACCGCGACAGGAAAGTGGGCGAGTTCTCCAAGGGAATGAAGGTCCGCCTGAACTTCGTGCGGGCTATGCTCAACAGCCCTCGGGTGCTGTTTCTCGATGAAGTAACCAACGGGCTCGATCCCGCCAATGCCAGGATCATCAAAGACATGATCGCAGAGTACAGGGACAGGGGAGGCACCGTTTTCCTGAGCACCCACCTGATGAACGACGTGGAGCAGCTCTGCGACCGCGTGGCTTTCTGCGTTGACGGCCAGCTTGTGGAAACCTCCACGCCGCGGGATCTCAAGCTCAAGTACGGCAGGCGGGAAGTGAAGGTGGAATACCGGGAGAACGGAGCTCTGGCCAGCGCTGTGTTCCCCCTGGATGGGATCGGCTTCAACCAGGAGTTCCAAAACCTGCTGCAGAACCGGGAAGTGGAGACCATCCACAGCGGAGAGACCTCCATGGAGGAAATCTTCATCATAGTGACAGGGGTGAAGCTCAATGGGCAAGCTGAATAGGCTGGTCAAGGGCGAATTGCTGCGGCTTGTGCGGTACAAGATCCTGCCGGTCAGCTTGGCCACGGCTGTGCTCTGGATCGGGCTCTTTCTGTTCATGTCGGCAGAGGAAGCCTGGAAGATAGCACCCCTGGTCATCTTTGTGGATGTAGCCGGTATGTCAATCCTGCTGCTGGGCGCCTCGCACCACCTGGAAAAGCAGGACGGCACCATACGGACGATGATGGTCCTGCCCGTTCCGCTGGGGCAGATCCTGACGGCCAAGGCCCTTGCTTCCATGGTGCTGGCCCTGGAGTCGGCGGTAGTCACCTCGGCGGCCCTGTTCTTCATCCACGGTGTCACTTTCAACTATGCAGCACTGCTCTTTTTCGTTGCCATCGCCGGGGCCGCCCATGCGGCCATCGGGTTTGTGCTCTCGCTTCGGAGCCGGGATTTCACGTCCCTCATCGGCATCTTTACAGCCTACATTCTGCTCTATACCCTGCCTTCGCTGCTGTTCAGCGTCGGTGCGATCCCGGCGAAGTACGAATGGCTGCTCCTGCTCTCGCCATCCCATGCTGCCAGCCACCTGATCAATTCCGCCGTTCTTGGCAAGTACCAGGCCGGCATGGCTGCGGCAGCCTGCGTCTACCTTGTGCTTCTGGCTGGAGCGCTGTTCAAGTTCGCTGTGTATCCGCAGTTCAAAGACCATGCGGCAAGGGGGTAACCTGCTGTGAACAAGTATCTGGCCCTGTTCAGGTATGAAGCCAAGACGATCGTCCGCGACCCCATAAACCTCTTCATGTGCGTCTTCCCCGTGATCATGCTGCTTTTGGCCGCCTATGTGTTCCCCATGCTGTTCGAGTCCATGCCGGCAGTGGAGGGAGCCGTGCTCAGGGCGGTGATGGTCCTGCTGCTGGTTGCAGTCCTGGCCTTCGGATCCTTCTGCCTCGCGGCCATGGCAACGTTCTTGCTGCTCGAGCAGAAGGACGAAAATACCCTGCACACCATCGCCGTCACCCCTGTGGGCACTTCGGGTTACCTGCGCTTCAAGATGGCCTACATCTACCTGATGTCCGTCCTCGGAGACCTTTTGGTGCTTCTCGGGACGAAACTCCTCGCAGGGGACGAATACTCGTTCATGGGGATCTCCCTGTTCGACCAGATCAGCCTGGCTCACATGGTTGCTTTCGCCGCGGTGAATTCCCTGTTCACGCTGGTGCTGGCTCTTCTGCAGAGTGCCCTGGCCAGGAACAAAGTGGAGGGATTTGCCCTGATCAAGGGTACCGGGATACTCGCCCTTCTGCCCGCTCTGCTGCTCCTGGAGTCCTTCCAGGGGAAGCTGCAGTATTTGCTGGGAGTGTTTCCTAACTTCTGGGCGATCAGGGGGATGCTGGTGCAGCTGATGCCCGTAGCCCTGCCGGCAGATTTCCCGTTCTCCAGCTATCTGCTGATCGGAGCCGCCTACAACCTGCTCCTGCTGGCGGCGGGTTACAGGCTCTTTATCAAAAAAGCCCAGTACTAGCAGGGAGCTGGCACAAGCCGTGTAGAACGTCTGGAAGATCGGAGGGGAGAGACCATGGATCAAAGCAGGGAAGAGCGGGAGTGGCGCGCCGTTCTAGTACGCCGCTACCTGGGCCGTTTGGTAACGGTGACTGTGGATCGTCCCCTGGGCTCGACCCATCCCGAGCATCCAGAGATCTATTACCCGATCAACTACGGGTACATCCCGGGCGAACTGGCGCCCGATGGAGAGTACCTGGATGCCTATGTCCTGGGTGTGAATGAGCCGTTGGAGAGTTTCTCCGGGCAGGTGATCGCCATCATCCACAGGGCGGATGATGTGGAGGACAAGCTCGTTGTGGCTCCAGAAGGCACGAGCTTCACACCTGAGGAGATCGCGGAGGCGGTGGCCTTCCATGAGAAGTACTACCAGACTCGCATCGAGATGTGGAGGGGATAGAGGTAACGAAAACCCCGAGTACCAGCTGGCACCAGATCCACCGAGAATTCAACTTTGAGGAGCGGGTGGAGTACTGGGAAGAGAAGGGCGGAGGCAGCGGTCAGGGGAACGAAGAGTAGAACCGCAGGGTTCAGATAAAAAAACCAGTTATGGCCGATGGATCCCCCTGGACGGACAGCAGGATTCCAGGCTTTGATAACGAAATTCATTCCTAATTTACCCAGACATTAGGAGTGAAGACGGTGAAGAACATCCGAGCAGCTGCAGCTGGAATCAGCCTGCGCACGAAGCTTTTTGCAGTGATCACCGCCGCGTTGGTTATATCCGTCGCTTTGGTGGGCATGCTGGTGCTGACAAATCAGCAGCGCCTGCTACAGGCCATGGTTGAAGACAGCCTGCAGGCGGCAGAAATGGTTGTCGAAAGCAAGCTCAGAGGAAAGGCAGAGCAGGCCCTGGGCGTTTCTCTCGCGGTGGCCGGCATGCCTGAGATCATCTCTGCCGCCGCTGCCCAGGATCGAACTGCTATTGTGGATACAGTGGTGTCTATCTACCAGGAGGTCAATGCATCTCTGGGGGTTGACGTGCTGCACGTTCGGGCACCCTACGATACCTCCCTGGTGCGAGGCCAGAGCCCGGGTACATACGGTGATGTGCAGAGCCGCGGCGGTATCCTCGCCGCCGGCCGGGAGGGGCGTCCGCTCTCGGGATTTGACCGAGGGCCCTTCGGCATGGGCATGCGGGGCTGGGCGCCGATCAAAGACGGAGACAGAGTGGTCGGAACGGTGGAAACCAACATCCCCTTCACAGAGCAGCTCCTGCAGGAAATCCACGAGGAGGCAGGAGTGGAACTGGCGGTGTTCGTAGGCGGCGACGAGGGCTACAACCTGTTGGCCGCCACCGCCGCTGTGCAGCAGTCTTCCGACCTGCAGAAGAGAGTGCCCGGTTCAGCGGCGCAGAAAGGCACGGGAGTTTGGGCCAGCGCCTTCCTGCCTGTGATCAGTTACGATGGCGCAGAACTCGCAGTTGTGGCGGTCCACCAGAACACCGCCGAGTACCAGGAGATGATCAGGCGTCAGAGCCTGCAGGTAGTGCTCAGCTTGGCTGCCGGATCCGTCGTGTTCATCGCCTTCCTTCTTGTCCTAGTGCGCAGGATCCTGTCTCCCCTGTCAGCCGTTGGCCGGGCCGCAGATGCCATCGCGGGCGGTGACCTCACGGTGTCCCTGCCCGATGTGCGCAGCCGGGACGAAGTGGGCGGCCTGGTCAGGGCCTTCGGAGGCATGGCCGCTTCCCTGAAGGAGATGATCGGTTCCATCACGGAGGCCGTAAATGAGATGAGTTCCTCCAGCCAACAACTGGCTTCATCGACTGCCCAGGCCCGGGCGTCCATGGGGCACGTTACGGAAACGGCCGATGAGTTCACGGCCGCGGCTGAAGCCATGCAGAGTATCACCGATGCCGTAAATGGCATTGTCAACGCTGCTGACGAAGGAAATGCTGTGGTAGAACAGGCGGTGCGGGGCACGGAAGAGCTCAGGACGACGATGGGCCGCCTCACCGACTTCATCCAGGCCCTTGCCCAGCGCTCCGAGGAGATCGGCCGGATCGTGGATGTGATCAGCGGCCTTGCTGATCAGACCAACTTGCTGGCCCTCAATGCTGCCATCGAAGCGGCCAGGGCTGGCGACGAAGGCCGGGGCTTTGCGGTGGTAGCTGAGGAAGTGCGGAAACTAGCGGAACAGTCAGCGCGGGCGACAAAAGAGATCAGCCAGTTGATCGAGGCCATCCAGCAGGAAACCAAGGAAGCGGTAGCGGGCATGGCTCAGAGCTCCCAGCAGGCCGAAGAGACAAGCCAGCGAGTTCTCAAGAGCGGCGCCGCCCTGGAGCGGATCGTGGAGACCATCGGCAGGATCACCTCCTTGGTGGATCAGGCTCGCCAGAACATCATCCAGCTCAACAACGCCAGCATGGAAATTGGCGCAGCTGCTGAGGAGCAGTTCGCGGTGATGGACCAGATCGCCGACATCGCGCAGACCCTGACCCATATGGCGGAGAACCTCCAGGAGCTGAGCGGTCGGTTCAAGATTGGAGTCTAGGAAGAGGTGGCGCCGTTGACCGTTTTCGAGCAGATCCGGGCGGAAATTGCGGCTGATCCCATGAACCGCGATTACTCAGAGCGGGGGATTATGCCCCTTTTCAAGGCAGCAGAAGAGGCCCGGATGGTGATCGTGGGGCAAGCCCCGGGCCGCAGAGCGGAGGCGACGAGGCTCTACTGGAACGATGCAAGCGGCGATCGCCTGCGGGAGTGGATGGGCGTCACCCGCGAGGAATTCTACGGTTCAGAGTATCTGGCGCAGCTGCCCATGGACTTCTACTTCCCGGGAAAATCCAAAGGAGGAGACCTTCCTCCCCGGCGGGGCTTTGCAGAAAAATGGCACCCCCGCCTGCTGGCGGCGATGCCAAACGTTGAGACGATCGTCCTGGTGGGAAGCTACTCCCAAGGCTATTACCTGGGAGAAAGCCGCAAGGAGACGCTGACGGAAACAGTGCGAAGTTTTCGGGAGTACCTGCCTCGCTACCTACCTCTCGTACATCCTTCGCCCCGAAATATCGGGTGGCTGAAGCAGAACCCCTGGTTCGAGGCTGAGGTAGTTCCTGTTCTAAAGGAGATCACAGCAAGGCTGCTGAAGCTGTGAAGTGGATGGAGCCCCTCCAAGCGAGGGGTCTTTTCTTGAGCTCGATCTTACTCCGCGACTCTGGAGTTCCGACCTCATTTATCCACTCAGCTCGAGGAGGTGTTGGAGAAACAAAGTAGAAGGTTAAGTTGCGAATAATTTGAATAGACAGGAGGTCCCTACCGTGAGTGACAGGCTGCCTTGGGAAGATAGTGAGAACGAGGATGCCCACGAAGACCTGTCCCTGCAACCTTTGCAGACCGCACAAACTCCCAAACGAGGATCAACTCTAGAGGGACGCGTTAGGGCTCTTTTTCAAGCAAAGGGTTATCGAGCGGTAACAAACAAGATTGTCTTTGACCATGAAATCGACGTCTGGGGAGAAGATGAGAATCAGCGAGTGGCGGTAGCTGAATGCAAGGAGTACTACGCCACCGGGCCGGTTACTTGCGGGCATGTTAGAAACTTCTTTGGAAAGGTTTTCGACATCGAGCACAACTATGGTGAAAACGTCTACCTGGCCATGTTTGTGAGCATCAGCGGGTTTACTGATACGGCAAGAGCTCTGTGTGATCGTTTGGGCATCCTCGCAGTGGACGCCGCTACCCTCGAAGTCTTGGAAATGAGCTCCGAAGAGCTGACGCCGAGGCGTTCCACATTGGAAGATCAAGCTGTGTTGGAACTACGAAAACAGAGGGATCGTCTGCATGAGGAGATAACACGAAGGAATCTTGTTCGCAAGTTGAGCCAGCAGATAGACGACTTCAACCGGATCCTCGAAACTAAAACTCTTCCCGGCTTCCTGATTCCCACTACCGTCAGCAACTCCTTCTGGTATTCAATGGTCGATGAGCTGCCTTTTGTAGGGCTCAATGGCACGTTCAAGGACTTCGCTGCCCCGATGTTTCCCCGTTTGACGCTGGTTCTTTATGAACAGAGGCGACTATTGGGCAGGAAAGCCATGGCTATTTCAACAGATCATCTTGCGATGAGTAACGGTGTGGTTCACGTGCGGGAAGAGGCCCTGAAGGACGCGGCAATCGCTTCACAGACCGAGGTACAACCCCTGGTTAGTCACCTGCTTAGCAGACTCGTGATAACGGCTGATCAACTCGAACTTGGAACAGTGACCGATCTTCTGATCTCGTATAGGAACACGCAATGGGTGATCGAGTCCCTCAAGGTGGCAAGTAGCGGACGCTTAAGAGCAAGACTTGCCCAACCGGACTTCAGCATCCCAAGTGAGCGAGTATCTTTGCGAGAAGACGAGACTATCGGATGGCAGATCCTGGCTCATGTGAAGGTTGCACTCTAGGTCACCGCTGGGTCAGGCATTGCGAAGCACAATAGCATTCCCCGAAGGATCTTCCACCATCGCATGGGAGCCTGCTGCGTCGATCGGTGTCCCCAGTTCCTTCAGCCGTTCAACGGCTTCGGCCAGGAGCTGCTGATCGGGGAAGACCAGGGTGAAGTGATCAAGCCCGGCGCTGTTCTTGGGGGGCCGCGGCGCGCCGACTCCGAGCCAGGTGTTGAGCGCGATGTGGTGGTGGTACTTCGCAGTCGACATAAACAGTGCCCCTGGGCCGTAGCGGGAGACAACTTCGAAGCCCAGGCCTTTTCTGTAGAAGGCCTCGGCAGGAAGCAGCTCGGAGACCTGCAGGTGGATGTGGCCGATGACAGTCGACCCCGGCAGCCCATCCCAAGCCTGCTTCATAGGGTGAGCGGCCTTCATCAGGTCCTGAAAATCCAGGGGCAGGGTGTCCATAGCCACTCCAGACTGCCTCCAGCTCCAGGTGTCCGGGTCAGTGTCTGCGTAGACCTCAATACCGTTGCCGTCGGGATCGGAGAAGTAGACGGCTTCGCTCACCAGGTGATTGGAGGCGCCAAACCGCACGACTTTATCCACAAGGTGCCTGATGAACAGTGCCAGGTCTGCGCGTTCTGGCAGCAGGAGGGCGAAGTGGTAGAGGCCCGTGGTTCCGGGCGGCTTCGGGATCACCCCCGCAGGCTGAACCAGCGAGAGTAGGGGAGTTTTCCCATCTGCCGAAAGAGTGGCGGAGCCGGCGTCCTGTTCAAGGGTCTTCAGACCGACAACTTGGCGGTAGAACTGCACCGCCCGCTCGAGGTCCAGTGTTCTAAGCTGCAAGCTGCCCACGTAGGTAGCGTGCGCATCGTGAAAGCCCATAGACATCCTCCTTCGGGATCTCTTACGCTTTGTATTCCGGAAAACCAGCGAGTTCCCTGCCGCACGGCAGGGTTTGCGTTTTTCTATCAGAATTCCTGGAGAGGGAGGGAGAGCAGATCATGGACGAGCTGAGCATCACCACGGATCGCCTGCTGATCACCGAGTTTAGCGAAGACATGGCAGAGAGCGTTCACCGCAACTCCCTGGACGATGACAACCGCAGGTTTGTGCCGGATGAGGTCTTTCCTACGGTGGAGGCGGCGCAGGAGGTGATCCGGTTCCTCATTTCCTGTTACAGAGGAACTGACGGCCCCTTTGTCTATCCCGTTTTGCTGAAAAGCGGTGAAAACATCGGTTACGTGCAGGCTGTGTGCTTGGGGGAGGCTTGGGAGATCGGCTATCACATCGCGGCACCCTTCACAAGCCGCGGCTTTGCCACGGAAGCGGTAAAGGCCTTTCTGACGGAGATCATGCCCCGGCTGGGCATTGACGAGATTTGGGGCATATGTCGAGGCGGCAATACTGCATCCCGGCGGGTTCTGGAGAAATGCGGATTTGAGCTCGTATTCTCCGGAAGAGGGGATTACCAGGGAGAAGAGCACGAAGTCTGCAGATATGTCTATCGCCATGCCGGGGAGGGGGTACATCATGGCCAGGCCGTACGTGAAACTCCAGAGTGAAAACAAGTGCGAGGAACTCCTGGGCCACGTGGGCCGGAACCTTGACCGGTTCCTTGCCTTCCAGGGCTTGATCGGCATCCTGCTCAGCGGAGGGCTGTCCCGCGGATATGCCGACCACCTGTCTGAAATCGATCTGACGATTCTCTTGAAACGGGAGCACTTCGAGAGGTACCAGCGGGAGAAGACTCCAGTTCCCACCGGAATTGCCGTGATCGACGGGCAGCTTTACGATATCAAGCTGGAGAACTACGACGATGCCCTCTGCAGGGAGTACGCCATGGCGGCGCTGTGGGACCTGTCCTACGCCCAGATCCTCTACGACCCGGAGGAGAAACTGGCTGCTCTGCTCCAGGCCAAGCTTTCTCAGCCTGTCGATCTATCGCTTGCTGAACGCTTCCTGTTTGAAGCTTGGTGGCACTACCGCCTCGCGGGAAACATCTGGCTGCACAGAAACGATGCGGCACAGGGGCATTTTGTGCTGAACAACGCCGTGAGGCCCCTGCTGAGCGCTCTGTTTGTCTCAAACGGTGAGTATGTGCCCCACGACAAGTGGCTCGTGCATCTGAGCCGCACACTGGGTTGGAAGCCTGAGGGGTGGGAGGAGGATCTTGAGACCGCCCTGTCAACTGGAGCCTTCGATTCAGGAAGCCTGTCCGCACGCCAAGGAGCCATCGACAGGCTCTGGTCAGCCATTGACGCCAAGCTGCGTGAGAAATCTGGATCAAGGGTCAGCATGATGCAGAAACACTTCTACGACCTGCTGAGCACTCTGGCGGTAAGAGGCAGCGTCCCGTTAAGCGAGTGGGCAGAGGCGGGCGGGATGGGCTTGCTCAATTCGGAACCGTTTCACTCCTGCGTCGAGGTTCGGGACGGACAGATCTTCCTTGACACGGATCGGTTTCTGGCTCTGCGACCGGACGATATGTACAGCTGGTTTTACGAAGTTGTTGAGGCGGTGCGCTCTTCCCGCTTCTAAGGCATGAGCTTGGAGTTTGCTCAAAAAACAACGAAAGGAAACCGGCCCCGGAAAAGGAGTATCCCGGGGCCTCATTTTCTCCAAAGCCCGCATCTGGCGGGCATTTTGCTTGCTCATTCTCGTGAAAATAATGAAAAACCGGTCCCAAACCACGCCTTTTTGCAGTTAAAATTAAACGGAGAAAACAAAGCTGATCGAATAAATTGAAGGATTCCGGTAGTATCCACAGTAGTTATTAACGTAACAGATTCGTTAGCCGTTGCATTTCAATCTGTATCAATTTTTTCAGACGCGCGTCCCGGGCGGAGTTAGGAGGCAGAAGATGTTCCTCAGAAAATATCTCATTCCCCGCTTGATCCAATACTTCTTGGTCATCTTCCTGGGAATAACCATCGTGTTCTTTATCCCCCGTTTGGCACCTACGAACCCCGTGGAGCGGACCATAGCCGAAATCCGATCCCGGGGGACGTACCTCGATCCAGCACACATCCAGGCCATGGTTGACGCTCTGACTGAGATGTACGGGCTGTCCGGCTCCTGGCTCGAACAGTACAAGGACTTTTGGGTGCGGCTGTTCCACGGAGACTTCGGAGTATCGTTCTTCCAGTTCCCCACACCCGTTATCACCCTCATCAAAAACGCACTGCCTTGGACGGTGGGGCTGCTCTTCACCACGACTATGCTTTCGTGGCTGTTCGGCAACATTGTCGGAGGCATGGCCGGTTACGCGAATAACCGGTTCTGGTCCAAGATTCTGGACTTCTTTGCCATGTTCATCCGGCCCATCCCCTACTATGTAGTCGCTTTGGGCCTTCTGATCCTGTTCGGGTATGTCTACCGGGTGTTCCCGATCTCCGGAGGCGCTACAATCGGGCATCGGCCCGCCTGGACGTTGGCCTTTGTCAAAGACGTGCTGCGGCACGCTTTCCTGCCTGCCTTTTCCATGGTTCTTCTGGGCGGTGCATCTTGGTTCCAGACTTCGAAACTGGTCGTGCAGAACGTCAAGGCTGAAGACTTCGTGCAGTACGCACAGCTCGGCGGGATCAGGGAGCGCAGGATCATGTTCCGCTACATCATCCGCAACGCCATGCTGCCGCAGATCACTAACCTTGCTCTCTCCCTCGGGCAGATTCTCAGCGGCGCACTGATTACGGAAATCGTGTTCTCCTACCCGGGCTTGGGGCATCTGCTCTACTCGGCTATTTCAACCGGAGATTACAACCTGATCATGGGCATCATCACCCTCTCAATCGTGACCATCACGACGCTGGTGCTCATTGTGGATTTGGTCTATCCGCTGTTTGACCCGAGAATTAGATACAAGTGATCTAGGCTGAGAAAGGAAATGGTCATGGCATTCGGAAGCACGTTACGGGACCTATTCAGAGATTACCGGTTTGTTGTCGCCTTCATTGTTCTCCTTTTCCTGGTGACCCTGGCTGTGATGTCGTTCTTTTCGCCCTACGATCCCACGCTGTGGTATTATGCGCCCCGGGATCTGCGACCCTCGAACGAGCATATACTGGGAACCGATTCGCGGGGGCAGGACATCTTCTGGCAGGCGACCTTTGCCATCCGCAACTCGCTGATCATCTCGCTGGTAGCCGGCGTGATCTCCCGCATCATCGCCGTGGTAGTTGGCTTGGTTGCCGGCTACCAAGGCGGCAGAACCGACAGGGTCCTGATGTTCATCAGCGATGGGTTTCTTGTCATACCGCTCTTCCTGATCTTGGTCATGCTGGCCATGCTGATCCGGGACAAGATGAACATCGTCAACACAGGGCTGCTGCTGGCGGTCTTCGGCTGGGCGTGGGACGCCCGGGTACTCAGAGCACAGGTCTTGAGCCTGCGGGAACGGGAGTTCACCAAGACGGCCGTTCTTTCCGGCACGCCCACTCTGCAGCTCGTCTTTAAGGAGTACATGCCATACATTACTCCGCTGGCCTTTTCCACGCTGATCAACAACATGTCCTGGGCAATCGGGATGGAAATGACACTGTCCATCATCGGCTTGACCAATATGGATATTCCCACTTTGGGCACGAATCTGAAATGGGCCCTTAACTACCAGGCTATCCTCATGAGGCGCTGGTACTGGATTCTCACCCCGGTCACCCTTTCCGTTCTGCTCTTTATTGCCCTGTACTGGATGTCTGTAAGCATCAGTGAATACCTAGATCCGCGCACCCGGGTGCAGAGAGTAGGGGGAGAATGAGATGAAGCAAAGCGATGTAGTACTCCGAACGGATAACCTCCAAGCTCACTATATCCTCGAGGTGCCCGGCGGACAGAAAATTGTCAAGGCGGTGGACGGAGTAGACCTCCAGATCCGCAGGAATGAAATCTACGGCATCGCAGGCGAAAGCGGATGCGGCAAGAGCACCCTGATGCGGACGCTCTACGCCTGGATGCAGAGGCCGCTGCGGCTGGTTGGCGGCAGTGTGTACTACACAAGAGACGGTTCCGAATTTGATGTCTACGGCCTGAGTAAGCAGGAACTGCGGGAACTGCGCTGGCGGTTCATCGCCTATGTGCCTCAAGGGGCCATGAGCATCTTCAATCCGGTAATCAAGATCAAGGAAACCTACCGGGATTTCCTCAGCAGCCACCTTCCGGGCAAGACTGTGGATGAGATGTTTGAGATCGCCAAAGAGCACATTGAACAGCTGGGGCTGCCCGTGACCATCCTGGAAGCCTACCCGCACCAGCTTTCCGGCGGGATGCGCCAGAGGGTGGCCATCGCACTGGCGGCTCTGCTTCGGCCAAGTGTGATCTTTGCCGACGAACCCACCACTGCCCTCGATGTGGTTGTGCAGCGGGGTGTGGTTCAGCTGCTCAAGGACATCCAGGAGCGGCTGCACAACACCATCATCCTGGTCACGCACGACATGGG
>DURQ01000040.1 GCA_012840725.1 Bacillota bacterium | reverse complement strand
GTGTCGCATTGGAGGTCGCTCCTCGGTAGCTCAATGGCAGAGCATTCGGCTGTTAACCGAAGGGTTGCTGGTTCGAGTCCAGCCCGAGGAGCCATTTTTCTCGACACCGTAAGGTGTCTTTTTTCATGCCCAGAAGAAAAACGCCTCAAGAAGTCTTCGTCTCCCTGAGGCGTTTTCAGGCTGATCCGTGTTATTCTGCTTCCTCGTCCGTTTCCGTGTCGTCTATGAGTCTGAAAGTCATGGTAACAGGATGGTGATCGCTGAACTCAAACCCCAGATCGTGTCCGGTCACGTTGACGACCTCCACATTGGGAGAGACCAGGAAGCCGTCGATCGTACAGGTAAACGTGCGCTGCGGGTCGTAGGAGGCGTCGAGATTCCTCACAGAAGGAATGTTCTCGTCATATGCCCAGACGAACTCGGATAAGACGCCCTCAGGCAGGAGCTGAAGCCAAGAAGGCCAGTTAGCTGAAAAGCGCGCCCTAAACTCCTGGGGATTGCTGGCCAAGAGGTGATTCCAGTCTCCGCCGATGATCACGTAGTTGCCGTTGGCGGCTTCTGAGCGTACGTATTCTTCCAAAAAGGCCAGCTGCGCATCGCGCAGCTTTCCTCCCGCATCGTAGGCTGAGAGATGGATGTTGGCAATGACCAGCTCTCGACCGTTGCTCACCGGGATCCTGCTTTCCAGCAGACAGCGCTTGAGGTGGGCGATGCTCGTTGGCCACGATTCCTCACTGGCCAATGAGTAGCGGGTGGACTCATGTACCGTAAAACGGGAAAGGGTCTGGAGGCCGCTGGCAACCCTGCCCATGGGCTGCAGCAGGGGGACAGGAACCCACCCAACTCGATAGTTCAAAGCATAGCTGTAGACATAATCAGGCAGCGCTTGAGCGATGCGCTCCTTCTGGTTGACGCCGTAACTCCTCGTGCTCTCTTCATCGACCTCCTGGAGCACGTAGAGATCAGAGCCGGTGGAGTTAAGGAAGTTGATGATCTTGGCCAGATTCTGCTCGACGCGTTCTCTGCTCAAGCCCCTGGACATGCTGCCGCCGTCCATAAAGAAGTCCACATCGCTATCTAAGGCTGCATAACCGATGTTGAAGCTGGTGATGGTCAGCTCATCCTGTACGTTCACGGTTTCACCCTGATGCTGGTGGACCTGGACAGGTGTGACCGCGTCCGGCTTGTACTCTGTAACGGTGAGATAAAGGACTAGGCCTCCACCGAGCACTACAGCAAGTAACACGACCGCGATCACGGCTCTCAGCAAGATCTTCACTGCCATCACTCCGTTCAGCATTTGCCTGCTGACTTCGCCTTTTTGAAGGCGATTTCCTGCGTGGAGGTGAAGATCGGTGCGGTGCGGGCCTAGCGGTTGCGCAGGCGAAAGGCTGCCTTGAGACGCTCCAATGCCGCAGCAAACCCTCCCGCGTTGACCACGTAGAAAGCAGCCGTGCCGGCCGCTGCGAAGATGATCAGGCCGAAGACGCTTCGCCAGGCGGCAGATCCTTGGCTGCGCCTTCCAGCTTCGGCCTCAGGCCCGTAGAAGTAGTAGTCCACGACTTCGGCGAAGAGGGAGGCTCCGCGCTCGGCCGCTCCCCTGCTGTTGGTATGGGCCCCAACTTCGAGCAGCAGGCTGAGGGGGCTCAGGTCCTGGTTGTAGTTGCCCCTTCCGAAGAAGATACCTTTGACCAGGCCGGGATAGAGGTCATCGGCCAGTTTCTTCAAGGACTCGGCATACTTTCTGTTCACGCCCAGGTTCTGATTCTGGCGTCCTACCACAAACTGGATGCTGGTCATCCACTGGTCCTCAAGCTGGATGGCATAGGCGCTGCTCGGAGCGGCATCGCGGTGCACATCGAAAATGGCGTCGGGTTCTTTGGCTATCAGTTCTAGGACCGTTTCTCTGGAGCGCCTGTAAGCTCCTCGGTCGTGGGGCAGATGCAGCGTTTCGGAGTAGTGTACGGTGATGCCTTGCTCGCGGAGGGCTTCAGCGAACGCGCCCCCGACATGGTGGATCCCGCCTTTGCCGTAGATGGAGTCGGTTCCATCGGTGGGAACGTAGCTTTCAGCATTGTGGGTGTGGTAGATCGCGATGGATCCCTTGGTTTCGGGATCGGCCGCCTCGATGACTGCCAGCCCCAACTCCCGCCGGAGCTCGGACCAGGGAGTAACCCTGAGTTCGATCTCGCCCACAAGCTCAGTGCGGGCCGTGTTCTTTTCCTCATCCACTTCTACGACTTCATAGAGCCGGTTATCGCTGGTCAGGTATTGATCCTCGAGGTAGATCCGCCGCCCGGTTTCCACAAGGACCTCGCCTTCTGGGTCAAGGAGGGTGTAATACTGACCGGAGGGCAGAAGTTCATCCCACAGATCATCGGCACCAGCCGGTTGGTGTGCGAAGGCCAGAATGCAGAAAGCCGCAGCAATCAGCAGAAGCCGTTTAGCCATCGCGGTTTCCTCCCAGGTGGATTGCCTCCCGTACTTCGCCGATGACTTCAGTCAGGGCGACCGCTAAAAAGGAGCTCAGCACAACGCTGGAAAAGAGACCGCCGCTGCCCAAGGTGATCCGTTCCTCCAAACCCTGCAGCCAGAGCTGGAGCATACTGGTGGCATCGACTAGAAGCACTCCTAGAAGTCCCGCTGTGAAGGCGCTGCGCCTGGACCGGCCCCAGATGGTGGCGGTCAGTCCGGCGAAAATCCCTCCGCTGAAAACGGGATCGAGAAGGCCGGGCTGAAGCGGCAGGAACTTATCGCTGAGCCAGATGAGGGCTGCCGTAACGAGAGTGACTCCCACCGCTCTGAGTCTTTCCTGGGTGGAAGTAGTAACAAGCAGGTAGATGCCTACTCCAAAGGGGATAAGACCGCCCAAGTTTAAGGCGATGCGGGGAGTCAGGGAAATCGTGGGCAGGAAGTGGCCGCCGATCATGAGCAGGAGGATGATCACCGCTTCCGCGTCGGTAAGGCGCATGCGGTCCAGAACTCTCTGTCCCAAACCCAATAAGAGCAGGACCGTGAGGAGAGTGAGCAGGGCAACACTTAAGGGCAAGCTGAACATGGATGCACTCCTTGTCCGCAGTGGCTACCCTTAGTGTTCAAAAAGAAAACCCCTTTTATGTAAGGGGTTTAGAGTTACTTGTCCGAGTAGGGCGGAAACTTGATCAACCCCGCTGCTGTCGTAGCCCGGATGATGATGGCCAGCACCGGTCCGAGGATGAGCCCAACCACGCCGAAGAACACGACACCGCCGTACATGGCCAGAAGCATGATCAGCGGGTGCAGGCCGACGGAGTCGCCGATAATCTTCGGCTCAGCAAAGTTCCTTACAGCAAAGAGCACGAAGTAGAGCAGGGTGAGGTAGACAGCTCGATCGATGTCGCCCGCAATCACGCACATGGCTACCCACGGAGTGAAGACGATCCCGGGGCCGATCACGGGGATCTGATCGATGATCCCGATGACGATGGCCAGCAGGACCCAATAACGCGTGCCGATGAGGACCAGGCCTATCGCGGTGATGGCCATGGAGATGAGGAGCATCAGGAAGCGGCCTTTGACATAGCCGAACAGGTCGACACTGAGCTTCTCCCGGAACTCCAGGGCTTTTTCGCGGGAAGAGGGAGGAACAAACTGCATGAAGGTATCGATGATCAAGTCCTTATCCCGCGAGATGAAGTAGGTGGCCACCAGGGTGATGATGGTGACCAGGACGAATGAAGGCATTCCTGAGAACATTTCCAGGACACGGTTGATCAAGTCTTTGGTGCTGTTTTCCAGGGTAACAAGGAAGTCCTGAACACTGTTCTGGATGTTCACGCTGACGATGGCAGGGAGGCTTTCGTTGAGTGCCTGCACGTGGGACAGCAGGTCTTCCGTCATGTCCGTGATGGTCTCGCGGTAGACCGGCAGGAGCGAAGCCAGGTCTATGAGCTGGCCTACCAGCTGGCCGATGATCAGGATGATGCCGTACAGGGCCAAACCGCCAACGGCTATCAAGGTGGCTAACGCGGCGATAGAGCGTGGAAAACGCAGTCGGCGTACGAGGAAATTCACCAATGGTTCGAGGATCACAGCACAGCTGGCGGCGATGAGGAAGGGGAGTACGACCGTACCCAGCTGCCGTGAGAAGAAGATCAGAAGAACGGCAAGAATGACGAAGACTATGATGCGCTTTGGCGTCAGGAGCTCGCGTAAAAGGCTCATCCAGCCACCTCCTCAGCATATCTAGTATATTATGTCCTTTGGGGCCTGGCAAGCGGGCCGCCTACCTCGAAATTGACAGCTCGTCCCCGTTCAGTTATAATTTTGATTACAACTAATTCTTGGAAAGAGGGGGCCTAAGGTGATCGGTCAAGCGCCTGATCCGAAGCGAAACTCTGTGCGCTTTAGCTGGGCGGCTGCGGCAGTGGTTCTCGTGTGCGCCCTGCTTGCCCATGGAGAGCCCTTGGAACGGGGCGCAGAGCCTGCCGAGCCTATGGGCGCGATCGCTTTGGTTGACACCCCCTTAACCGATCTAGGCGATCTGACAGAGTTCAACCAGGTGCTCAGGGAGGTCCACAAGCCGCAGGTTCCCTCTGCCGTCACCAAGTACAAAGGGGTGACTCTCTACACGGTTCAGGAGGGAGACAGTCTCTACTGGGTCGCCGCTACTTATGGGATCAGCGTAGAGGAACTGAAAGAACTCAACCGGATGAAGTCAGACCTGATCCGCGTGGGACAGCGCCTCTTGGTTCCGGTAGATCACATGAAATACTACCCCGCTGGAGTACGCCTGACCAATCAGGAAGTAGAATGGCTGGCCCAGATGATCCACGCGGAGGCCCGCGGCGAGCCGTACTTGGGCCAAGTCGCTGTTGGTGCCGTGATCATCAACAGACTTCTCAGCCATCAATTCCCCAATACTCTGCGCGGCGTGCTCTTCCAAGCCAATGCCTTCCAACCCATCCAAAATGGCAGCTTCTACACAGCCCCCAACGAAACAGCCCGCAGGGCCGCCCTCGAGGCGCTGAACGGGCATGATCCCACAAACGGTGCACTCTTCTTCTTCAATCCCCGCAAAACATCTGACCGGTTCATGCACAGCCGTCCTGTGAAAGTCACCATCGGCAATCATCGTTTTACTATGTAAGCAAAGAGGCACCGCATGGACGGTACCTCCGTTTCTGTGTCCTGTTTAGACGAGCCTGGCTGTATCCCTCGCGATTACCAACTCCTCGTCGGTAGGGATCACGAATACCTTAACTCGAGAATCCGGGGTGGAGATCTCCACATCTCTGCCGCGGATTTTGTTCATTTCCTCATCGATGGCGATGCCGAGATAGGAGAGGTTTGCGCAGAGGGCGGTGCGCAGCGAGGGCGTGTTCTCGCCGATGCCTGCTGTGAAGACTATGACGTCCACGCCGTCCATGGCAGCCACATACGCTCCGATGTACTTCCTGATCCGGTATTCGTACATGTCGTAGGCCAGACGGGCCAGTTTGTCGCCTTCAGCGATGGCTTTTTCAATGTCGCGCATGTCGCTGACCCCGGCCATGCCGTGCAGTCCTGAATGTTTGTTGAGCATGGAATCGATCTCGTGCAGGTTCAGCTTCTCCTGTTTCATAATATAGAACACGGCACCGGGATCGATATCGCCGCTGCGGGTGCCCATCATCAGGCCTTCCAGGGGTGTGAAGCCCATGGAGGTATCAATAGACTTGCCATATTGAATCGCCGCGATGCTCGCTCCGTTGCCAAGGTGGCATGAGACGATCTTGAGCTCTTCGATCTTGCGGCCCATGAGTTCAGCGGCACGTTGGGAAACGTACTTGTGGCTGGTTCCATGGAAGCCGTAGCGCCGTACCTTATGGCGCTGGTAGACGCTGTACGGTATGGCATACAGGTAGGCGTAGGGCGGGATAGTGGAGTGGAACGCCGTGTCGAAGACCGCTACTTGCGGTACGTTCGGCATGATCTTCTCGGCCGCTCTGATGCCCGTAACGTTGGCGGGATTGTGGAGCGGTGCCAGGCTGGCCAGGGAGTCAAGGATCTCCTTGGTGCGTTCGTTGATCAGAACCGAGTCGGAGAAGGACTCTCCGCCATGGACCACCCGGTGCCCCACAGCATCGATTTCCGCTGCGCTGGCGATCACTCCATGTTCGGGGTGAGTGAGCAGGTTCAGGCACTCCCTAATCGCCGCAGTATGTTCCAGGATGGGCATGGTCATGGACACCTTGTCCCGTCCAGCTGGTTGATGCATTATCACAGCATTATCCTGGCCGATGCGCTCAACCCGCCCTTCAGCCAGGACAGTCTCGTCTTTCATGTTGTAGAGTTTATACTTTACTGAAGAAGAACCGCAGTTCAGCACAAAGATGATCATGGTCAATCCTCCTGTTTGCCTTCCTTTTTGCCTTCCGCTTCTGTGATGAGGGCATCGTCTTCGTTATAGGCTAGGAAGCCTAACCTGGTCTTGACGCCCAAACGGCGTTCCCGGACATAGCGGCGGATCAGCGGGCAGGGGGCGTAGCGCGGCCCGAACTCGTCCTGCAGCTGCTCCATCCAGTTGAGGACCAGGTCCAAACCGAGGCGGTCAGCCATCTCAAGCGGGCCTTGGTTCATGCCCCAGCTATCCTTGATAATCTGTTCAGCCTGCTGGGCAGTGCAGACACCCTCATCGATGAGGTAAGCGGCTTCATTGACCAGAACCGCCAAAGTGCGGGGGTTGACCAGCCCAGGGCTCTCCCGGATTTCCACTACCTTCTTGCCCAGCTTGGTGGCAAACTGCTTCGCGATATCTGCCGTCTGCTCCGAAGTGTGGGCTCCTCTCACCAGCTCTGCTACGGGCACTTCAGGCACGGGGGGGATGAAGTGCAGGCCTACCAGCAATTCCGTGCGGTTGATACCCCTAGCCAGTTCGGAAATTTGGAGGGTGGAAGTGGTGGAGATGAACACCACCTCTGGGCGGCAGAGATGATCCGCCGTGCGCAGCAGTTCCTGCTTGGTGTAGAAGTGATCGATGGTGGCTTCCACCAAGAGATCGGCCTTGCTCAATTCCTTCAAATCTAAGGTATAGCTGATGCGTCCAAGGATGAGCCTCTTTTCGGACTCGGTGATGGCCCACTTGGCCAGCTTGCGGTCTAGGCTCTTTTCAATGCGCCTAAGGGCATCCTGCCCACCGGCACCCTGAGAGAATAGTACTACGTCATAGCCTTTGCTGGCAGCGCATTCGGCGATCCCGCGGCCGAGCCGCCCGGCGCCGAGCACTGCAACTCTGCGAATGTCCACTGTTTCTACCTCCCATGTTCGCTCGTCTGTTACTGATTCTCATTGCGCAGGACAGTTTCCTGCCTTGTCCCCCATTTTTGGTTGCCCTTTACTCCGGTTGTGGTACAATATCTACAAAAATGAGGGGGGCCCTGGAGTGGAATTCGAAGAGAAGTTCGGACGGGAAGGCATCACTTTCGACGATGTCCTGCTCATACCCATGGCATCGGAGGTCTTGCCGTCCGAGGTCGACATCAGCACCTGGTTTTCCAAGAACATAAGGCTGAACATCCCTGTGGCAAGTGCCGGGATGGACACGGTAACCGAGTCACGTATGGCCATCGCCATGGCCAGAGAGGGCGGTATCGGCGTTATCCACAAGAACCTGCCCATTGAGGAGCAGGCGAGCGAGGTAGATCGGGTCAAAAGGTCGGAGAGCGGGGTCATCGTGGATCCCTTTTATCTTCATCCCCACAACTCGGTTCGGGAAGCCCTGGGGCTGATGGCTCGTTACCGCATTTCTGGGGTCCCCATCGTGGACGAACACCGCAGGCTTGTGGGCATCCTTACCAATCGCGATCTGGTGTTCGAAGAGAATCTTGACCAGCCCATCGGCAATGTCATGACCAAAGAAGGGCTGATCACGGCGCCGGTTCACACAACTCTGGAACAGGCCAAGGCTGTTCTGCACAAGCACCGCATTGAAAAACTGCCCTTGGTAGATGAGAATTATGTGCTCAAAGGCTTGATCACTATCAAGGACATTGAGAAAGCCAAGCAGTATCCAAACTCAGCCCGGGATGGGCAGGGCAGATTGGTGGTTGCCGCTGCTGTAGGTGTAGGTGCTGACTGCCTGGAGCGTAGCGCCGCGTTGGTGGAAGCGGGCGTGGATGCCCTCGTCATCGACACGGCGCACGGGCATTCCCGTGGAGTTATTAAGGCCCTTGAAAAGATCAAGGCAGAGTTCGGCTCCAAGGTGGATATCGTCGCTGGCAATGTGGCCACAGGTGAAGCCACCCAGAGCCTGATCGAAGCCGGGGCTGATGCGGTCAAAGTCGGGATCGGGCCGGGCTCGATCTGCACTACCCGGGTGGTAGCCGGTGTGGGTGTCCCTCAGCTCACCGCAGTCTGGGACTGCGCCCGGGTCGCCCGCAAGTACGGGATCCCGGTGATCGCGGATGGCGGGATCCGCTATTCTGGGGATATTGTCAAAGCCCTGGCTGCCGGCGGCAGCTGCGTGATGCTGGGCAGCCTCCTGGCTGGAACAGATGAAAGCCCGGGTGAGCAGGAGATCTACCAGGGTCGGAGTTACAAGGTCTACCGGGGTATGGGCTCGCTGGCTGCCATGAAGGCCGGCAGCAAAGATCGCTACTTCCAGACCGACAGCAGCAAGCTGGTGCCGGAAGGGATCGAAGGCCGCGTTCCGTACAAAGGCCCTCTTAGCGATACGGTCTTCCAGCTGGTAGGAGGTTTGCGGGCTGGCATGGGCTACTGCGGTGCCCCCGATCTTGAGACTCTGTATGCAAAGAGCCGCTTCGTCCGCATCACGCCTGCGGGGACGCAGGAAAGCCACCCGCACACCATCCAGATTACTAAAGAGGCTCCGAACTATCGAATATAGGAAAGATGAACCATGACCGAATCCTCTCCAAGTGCGTAAATGTGGTAGAAGGAGGGGATGGTCATGGGCTATTCTGACGGCAAGTTCTACCTTGATGTGCTGCACGGATACGCTTACCGCTATTGGTGGGAAGGTCTCACCCGCAATGGACCCGGGGTGTGGCCATCGAATCTGGCTTGGTACCATGGGATGCAGAACTTAAGAGGCTGAGGATAAATGGGGAGCGCGGTCGCGCTCCTTTATTCTGGGAAGGAGAGCCCTATGCGGAACGTGAAAGGAGCACTGTGGTTCTTCGGGGTCATGGGCTTGATGTATTGCACAGCAGTCCTGGCCTGGTTTCTGCCGCCTTCGCCGGGCGTGCGGCTTGGCCTTCTGGCTTGGCAGCAGCTGCTGTTCATCTTGGGCGGGATCTTTGGCGGCGGGAGAGATCATCTCAAGCCCGTCCCTCTCAAGGCAGCCGCACGCGGCCTGGCCTGGGGTGTTGGTCTGTACTTCTTGAGCCTTTTGGTGGGTGCTCTGGTCTTTGCTGCTGCCGCGCATTTCCTGGGCGCAGATACCGCTCGCGAGCTCCTAGCTCGGGACAGAACAGGCGTGGAAATGCTGATGACAAGCAGAAAGCCCCTCCTGGCCGCAGGAACGGTGCTCCTGCTCTTGGTAGGGGCACCGCTGGGGGAAGAGCTTTTCTTCAGGGGTCTCCTTGTTAACCTGCTCAAAGAGCGGCTGGGAGATGGGAAAGCGGTCCTGCTCGCAGCGCTGCTCTTTGCCGCGCTTCATTTCTACACTCTGCAGTTCCTGCCAGTGTTCCTGTCGGGAGCTGCCCTTGGGCTGCTCCTGATCCGCTCTGGGAGCATATTTGTGCCCATGGCAGCTCACTTCGCAGTGAACGCCCTGGCGCTCGGAGCACTGCTCAGCTCACTCTGACTTCCTCTCTATACTCTCCAGAACTGGTCGATGTTCAGCACGAAGACGATGGCGCCGCCGGCCTCGATTTCCACCGGCACGCCGATGGCTGTGGGCAGTTCCGGCGCTATCTGGGGGATGATCTTCTTCCGGGGTGCGCAGGTCGAACGGATGATCTGCAGAACCGGTTCAACCTCACGGTCCTGCACCCCGATCAGCAGGGTGGTGTTTCCTTGGAGCAGGAAGCCTCCGGTGCTGGCCAGCTTTGTTGCCCTGAAACCGTTTTTGACCAGTGACTCCATCAGGAAAGCCACATCGCTATCTTCAACCACGGTAATCACAAGCTTCATGGCCCTGCCTCCTCCTTTTGTCCCATCTGAATTAGACATTTTTCGCGAAATTCCTGTTTACCCAGGCAGATTTGCCTGCCTGGCCAGGGCTTGGCGGTAGACTCCTTCCACTGCCAGAGCCATCTGCCCGCTGGAGAAGTGCTGAAGAGCATAGCGGCGGCCGAATCTGCCCAGCTCAAGAAAGCGTTCTGGATCGGGTCGGGCGAGATCGTTCGCCGCCGATTTCGGGCAGAAGGACTGTCTTTGAGTCCGGCCGCTGAAGTTCGTGGTCTGAAGCCCCTCGACATTTTCTGGAGTGACCAGTCCGTCACAATAGGAGCCGAGCACGTAGGCTGCACAGCCAGCAGCCATGCCTTCGCGGATCGCTCTGCCCGTACCGACCACCAAATTGGCCTTCCTGAGGAAAGGCGCTGCATCGTAAACCCAGCCCAATGTCTTGACGCCTGGAAGCTGCCAGTTCCCAGCAGCCAGGACTTCCCAACCCCAAAGGATCAGGTGCTGGGACAGCTGGTAGAAGTTCTCCCTCTTTTCCGGAGTCTCCTGGCCGAGGAGCAGGGCCAGCTGCCGCCAGCGCTTAGCGCGGGTCCGCAGGGGAGCCAGGCGCACTCCGTTTTCGACCACAAAGGCCGGCACACGAAGATCGGCGAAATGCCAACGCATCTCTTGGCTGATCAGGATTACTGCTGTCTGCTCCTCAAGCAGTTCCCGGGGTTCGAAATCCAGGTAGTGCACGGTACTCACTGTAGGTATGTTCAGCAGCCGACCGAGCTGGACAGCTACCGGAAGGGTATGGGCAGAATGGTTGTGGATGATCTCCGGCTTCCATCTGGTCAGCTGTCTGTGCAGCTTGTCCTGCTTTGCTGTGAGCAGATGGGGGACCGCTGCCTGCTTCAGTTTCTGCAGGAAAATGACGTCGTTGAGGTCGGCGATGGCCAGCAGCACGCGGTGCCCCAGCTGGAGCAGTTCAAGGCAGAGATCCAGCACGTGGGTGGTCTGTCCGCTGCGGTAAAAGCGCGTCATCAACAGGATGCGCACGGCGGAACCCTCCTCTCCAAGTCGTCCCGGACCCTAAAAAAGCCAAATCCAGCGGGTCGCTGGACTTGGGCTTTTTTTAACTCCGTTCAATGGTGGGCTGTGGCGGGAATGGCGGCCAGAAGGCACCGGATTCGGCCAGCTCGAACCATTCTGCGCAGCCGATGGGCGACACCTGTTCGCATTCTGGCGGTTCAGGAGCAAAGCGGGCCAGAACCTCTAGCTGCACCAAGGCCACGGCTTTGAGGACTAGGTAGACACCCACATCGCATTCGATGACCGTGCCGCCATCCACAGCCCGGCAGTTCAGGCAGCGGATTAGAGGCAGGACGACGGCGCTCATACCGGGCAGTGCTCCTTCGAGGCGCACTCCTCTGCGGCGGTACTGAGCAGTCTGCTGGATAAACTGGGTCATGCCGTTGCTGTCGTACTCAACGTTCAGGACGAAAGTGACGGTCACATCCATCTCACCGGCTGCCACTATAACTGCTTCGGCGACGATGTCCGTGACGGTGCAGGACACGATGTTAACTGCTAAGGGGAAGGAAGGGGGAATGGGGATGCGGTAGGTCGGGCAGTCCACGATGGCGCATTCGTTGTAGACCTTGTTTACGTAGATAACCTCCCGCTGGAAATCGGGCTCGTAATCACACTTCATCCGTAATCCTCCTTTCTCTAAGCCATAGTATGCAGGAGGGGAAGGGGGGTGAGTGGTGCCGAAGAAAATGTCTGCCGGTCCAGGCCCCTGCATACTTTAGTGATGAGGGGGTGTTTTTTTGCGCATCGAACTGGACCATCCCAAGTTCAGCGGTGTCGAGCTGCGGGGTGGGTCTTTGATGATCCACTCTATGCTGGGCGGGCCGCGGGTGTTACGAGAAAACGTTCAGGATGCTGCGGTGACTATTTCCGGCTCCCTGATCTACATCGCCGCCTTTCTCAGCGCAGATCACGCCTGGCTGTTCAGGGGCGAGGACGAGCTGCAGAGTGAGCGTCTTGACTTGGGCGAGCCCTATGCCGGCGGAGGGCGTCTGATCAGCGACGGTTTGGGCAGAGCCCATCTCTTCTACTTTGTGCCCCAGACCGCGGGGCGCGGCAGGCTCCTGCGCCACCAGCAGTCTGCCGGGGGATGGGGCAAACCTCAGACTGTCACAGCAAACGTTTTCGGTGAAGCGTGGGCGTACAGCGCAGCCTGGCAAGGGGGCAATCATCTGCACCTGGCCTACCTGGACCACAAGGATCGCAACCTGCTCTACAGGGTGTATGACCTTGAGACGAGGCTGTGGAGCGGGGCCATCGCCTTCTCCGATGCCTGCTGTTCCCATCCACAGTTCTTGGCGGCGGAACAGCTTCACCTGTTCTGGCTGGAAGAGTCGGAGAAGACCGTTTTGAAAGCGAAGAGCAAGGCGGAACAGTGGACCGCCCCGATCAGCCTCTCCACAGGCCAGCACCATGCCGGGCTCGTGGGCTTTGCCTGCACCGAAGGGCAGTGGAGAGTCCTCTGGAGCGAGGGGGGCGAGTTCTACGAGGTTCCCTTGGGCCAGTGGGATCGGCGCCGGCAGGCAGAGCGGGACAGTCTTACATACACCTGGAAGGTTGTGGGCGGGCTCCTGCTGCCGGTCTACAAAGACAAAGACCAAACCGCACAGGAGGCGGAGCCAGCGCAACCGGCCGAACCTCGGGCGGTAGAGAGCACCACACCTGAGGAGCTGGAACAGGACGAAAAGACGCCCGATGGGGACCAGGTTCAGCCTCAGATGTCGGCGGAAGAAAGAAAGCGCGAGGCGCAAGCTCAAGCGGCCTTCATGGAACAGGCCTTCCGCACCCTCCAGGAGTGGGAAGAGCTCCGCTCCGAGGCCAGAAAGTGGGGGCAGGAATGGGTAGAGCTGAGGAACGAGGTCAAGCGGTGGCGGCAGGAATGGAAGCCTCCGAAACCAGTTGATCTGGCTCCTCTCACGGAGCGGCTCGAGCGCTTGGAACGCCGCTGTCTGACCCTGCGGCAGGCGCAGGAGGAAGGCAGGGCCCAGGCGGAAGCCAGCCGCACCCAGCTTGAACGGGAACTGGCTCGGCTGCGGAGCAGAGTGGAGGAGCTGGAGAGCAAGGAGAAAGCACAGAGACGCGGCTTCTGGTGGAGGGTCTTGGGACGGGCGTGAGGCATATACTGGACCCAGATAAGCGGCGGAGGTGCGGTGGATGGAAGTGATTGTCTGCGGTCATTCCCGAGGGCTTCTGCGGTCCTGCGGCGGTTGAAGGAAAAACCTGCCTTTGGGAGAGGCAGTAGTCTACCTGAAGCGAGCTGTGCGCAGGCGCTTTGGCTCCGAAGTTACTGTGCGCTTGGTCAGCCCCGAAAGCAGCGAGGCGAAACAGGGTGGGTGGGTGCAAGATGGCCTCCTACCCGTTGTGGTCATCGACGGACTGGTTTTCTGCCGGGGGAGGCTTTCTCTGAAGGAGATCGTTCGGAAACTCAAGGAGCTGAAAGAACAGCCCTGAGCTGGACAATCCCATAATTTGGCTTCGGGACGCTGGGCTTTTTCCTGATATAATGGGTGTACAATACTACACTTGATATAGGAGGAAACGAGCTTGAGACGTCTCAGTGCAGTTGTTCTACTTATTGTCCTGCTGGCCGCCTCCGGAGTGCAGGCTAGTGCCTGGGAATGGTGGGCACCGACTCTGCCCAGCACTCCGCCGAGCAGCAATCCGCCCTATTGGCAGCCCAGTCTGCCCGTCAACCCGACGCCGAATCCCCAGCCCAATCCCCAGCCGAACCCACAGCCCAACCCGAGTACGCCCATCCAACCGGTACAGCCCAGCAATCCTGGCTCGCAGGTGCCCGCGCCCAGCGCCAGTCTGACCAGTGAAGAGCAGCAGATCATCGACCAGGTTAACGCCGAGCGGATCAAAAGCGGCAAGGCGCCGCTGCAGATCGACTATACACTTGTTGCACTGGCTAAGAAGAAGAGCTACGATATGGCCGTAAACAGCTATTTCAGCCACGTCTCTCCCACCTATGGTACCGTGTACAACATGCTGGATCAGGCTGGGGTGAGCTACTCCCGAGCAGGCGAGAACATCGCCCAGACCGGGAGCGTGAGCCGGGCCCACACGCTGTTCATGAACTCCGAGGGCCACCGGGCGAACATCCTCCATTCTGGTTACACCCACATTGGCGTTGGCATTGCCAAACGTGGGACAAGCTATTACGTCACCCAAATCTTCATCAAGCGCTGAGACAGAAACCCCGCGAGCTGCGGGGTTTCTCTATCAAAAAAGCTTTAGGATCAGAATCTGGATCAGGCCGATGATCAAACCTAAGACTGCACCGAACAGTTCGATATAACGCAGTTCGTGTTTCGTCACCCTCATAACCAGCTTCTCCAGCTGCAAGAGATCCAGAGAGTTGATCCTATCTTCCACCACCCGACCAAGCAGGTTGCTCTGCTGGAGCTCGCGACTGAGGCCCTTGGTCAGCTGGCCGAACATAGTTTCCAGCTCGCCTGCGACAAGGTCCTCAAGGCCGAGGCGGATCCTTCCTTCCGTGTGCTCCCAGATGAACCTGGGCAGAAAGCGGCTCAACCTTTCTGCAAGGCCTTCGGCCACAACGTGGGCCACCTTCTTCCGCACCTCAGGAGTATTGGCCGCGCCAAAGAGTTCCTCCAAGGGCAGGATCTCATCGTTGAGCACTTCCGCGATGCTGCGGGCCAGCTCCATTTTCCGCTTGGGCAGGACGCCAAGAAACTGCCAGCCAAGAATGTTTATGGGCTTTCTCGGCCAGAAAAGCATCCGGATAGCTATGACGTTCGTTCCCCAACCGATCAGGGCTGCCACCACTGGCAGAGAGATCAGATCCCAGGACATGCAGACTCCCCTTACTGAACACCAAAACAAGCTGTCCTCAGTATACCTCACTGAGGGCGAAAAGCAACAGGAATTCAGCCTGCCGGCACGAAGAACAAGTAGATGGGGGGAGGAACTTGCTTACCTGGAAGATCTTAACTCTCTGCTGCGTTTTCCTGGCCCTGCTCTGGCAGGGAAGGGCGGCCTATTCTCTGGCCTATCTAATGGTCGTCCTGTTTGGCGCGGCCCCGCTGCTGCTGGCCAGGAGTGGAAACAGGCTGATGGTCAGCCGGGGAAGCCGAGAGCGGTTTCTCTTCCCAGGGGATGAGGCGTCGGTTTCGGTGGCACTGCGCAACCCTACCCTTCTGCCATTTGCGTGGGTATCGGTGCAGGACAGCGTACCCACCGGCTTAGTGAAGGGCACCCGCCGGGCCCGGCCTGTGGTCGCCTTGGGTTCCCGTCAAGTCAAGGAAGTGGCCTTTCCCCTTGTGGCCAGGGAAAGGGGAGTGTACCGCCTGGGGCCGCTGCGGGTGGCAGCCGGAGACTTTTTCGGTATCAGTACCTGCCATCTCCAGGTTCCTGCGGAGGAAACGGTGGTCGTCTATCCTCACGTACGCCCCCTGCCTGAACTCGGCCTTCCTTCCAGGTTAAGTTTCGGCAGCCTTAAGGCCTTGGAAAGGATCAACCCTGACCCAGCGCGCCTTGCCGGAGTGCGTGGATACCAGGCGGGCGATCCACTGCGCACGATCCACTGGCCGGCCACCGCCCGCACCCAAGAACTGCAGGTGAAGCAGTTTGACCATACTGTGACGGCAAACTGCCTCCTCCTGCTGGATCTTTACGAAGGAGACTACCCACCAGACCACTTCTTCCCATCTGTTGAGCGAGCGGTGAGTACCGCCGCTTCTCTCGCAGCCCACATCATCCAGCGGGGTGAAGCCTGCGGCCTCGCCGCCAATGCGGTCTTGAGCGAATACTGGCCGGAAAGGACCGATATTGTTCACGAAACCGGTTATGTTCAGTTTCAGCCTCGGCAGGGTACGCAGCAGCTCAGTGCGATCCTGCTAGCTCTGGCCGGTGTTCAGCCCCAAAACCATGTGGACTTTTACAGCCTGCTGGCAGAGAGCAGAAAACAGCTGCGGGGCGCGTCAATCCTGCTTTGGGTTGTACCGGAAGACACTCCCCAGCTGTTGGATGCTGCTGCTGGTTTTCTGCGCGAGGGGCAGAGGGTGCTGATCTTCGCCGTAGAAAGGGTGCTGCACGGAGAACTCCTGGCTGCCCCCCATGGTTCGGCTCTGCAGCTTTTTGCGGTTTCCCCAGGGGGTGATCTGCCGCTGTGAATGTGAAGAGCATCCTGCCTGCTTTAGCCGGGGTTTTCACCGCCGCCATCGTCTTTTTGGCCGCCCGGTACGCAAGCCTGTTTTCTACTGTTCTCTTTGTGCCGAACTGGCTCTGGGCTTTTCTTCTCGGCAGTGCCCTGGAAAGCGCCTACTTCGCCGCCTACTTCCTCACCCCGCGCACGCCTTTCACGGTGCGCCTGGTGGAACTCGCGCTGTGGCTCGGCCCGATTTACCTGCTGGTTGGTCGCAGCCCGTCCGCCTTTCTCTGGCCAGCATGTTTGACTGCTGTATGCTGGCTCCTGGCCAGAGGTTGCGGTTTGGAGCTGTCACGTCTCGAGAAGGTGGCTGATCTCATCGGCGATCAGGGAGCCTCCACCGTCAGCTGGGAGTACGAATCTTTGACCAGCATGGGGCAGGATGAACTGGCCCTGGGGTTCTTCTGGCGCCGTGTGATCGCCTGCGCTGCCGCGGTAGTCGTTCTGGCTGTGGCCGCACACCGTCGGGAGGTTAAAGCAGCGGGTGCGCTCCTACTTGAGCTCAGACTGGCGGGCGGAACCGCCGCGGCAAGCGGCCTGGCTCTGCTGGGCGGGGCTTACCTCTTCCGGCTGCAGACTCTCTGGGCCTGCGCTAAGGCTGCCGTGGATCCCGCACTGCCCCGTGAGTGGCTGCGAAACCTGGCAATCATTGTGGCGCTCTCCCTGGCCCTGGTCTATCTGGCCCCCATCGATTACTCACCGGTAACAGCGGATACTGTGGGCCGATTGCTGGCTGCAGTTCTGTCCCGGGGAGTGGAGCTTCCTGAGCTGCCCAAGGCCGCGCCTGAAGAGCGGCCCAGTTTCAGCCAATCGGGGGATCCCCTGCCGGAGGTGGACTCGGTGGGACTTGGCGGCATCATCTTGACTGCCATGTACCTTCTGCTTGTCGCCTTGGTCAGCGCAGTCCTCCTTGCCGCCCTCGGGTTCATTCTGTTTGAGCTCACCAAAGGAGAGATAGAACGGCTGCGGGGGCTGCCGCGTCTCGCTGTTCAGGTGTATGCGGCGGTGCGGCGGGCCGTTCTGCAGGTGCTGGCGGCGCTGGGCCGGCTGAAAAGCATCAAGCCGATCAAAGGCCAAGCCATCTTTCCTGGGCAGGGAGAGGAGCGCCCTTCAGAGCCTTCTGCAGACCGCGATAGTCCACCGGAGAGGGGAGTCCGGGCGCTGCTGCTCCAGATTGCCCGGCAGGCCGGGAAGAAAGGGCTTGTTTTTCGCAGAAGCCAGACCCCGTGGGAGTATGGGCAAGCTCTGCGGGGGCAGTTCTTCCCCAATGAGGAGGTCGTTGGCGAGTTCTTCCAGGGTTATCAGCGGGCACGCTACAGCCGGAGTGGGCTGAGCGGCGCTGAGGAGGAAAGGGTGCTGGCAGCAGGCACGCAGATTCTCAACAGGGTCAGAGAGTGGAAGGGAGACGAAAAAGATGGATAATGCAGCAGCGGTGGCGGAGTTCGGACAGAAGATGCTGTATAACATCGGTTCGGTCTTGATCGGGAAGGAGAAGCCTGCCCGGCTGCTCCTTGTGGCTCTGCTCAGCGGCGGCCACGTCCTTTTGGAGGATGTTCCCGGGGTGGGCAAGACTATGCTTGCCAGGGCCATCGCCGCTTCCATCGGCGGAACCTTCAGCCGCATCCAGTGCACGCCAGACCTGCTCCCTGCGGATATTACCGGCCTGTCTATCTATGATCAGAAAACAGGGGATTTCGTCTTCCGCCCGGGCCCCATCATGTCACAGATCGTGCTTGCCGATGAGATCAACCGGGCAACCCCGCGCACCCAGTCAAGCCTGCTAGAGGCCATGGGCGAGGGTCAGGTGACCGTTGACGGCAAGACCTATGTCCTGGAGCAGCCCTTCATGGTACTCGCAACCCAGAACCCCGTGGAGTTTGAGGGCACCTTCCCTCTGCCTGAAGCGCAGCTGGATCGCTTTTTTATCTGCGTGAGCCTTGGTTATCCCACTGCAGCTGAAGAAAGGGAGATGCTTTACCTCCTGCAAGAGCGCCACCCCATCCACGACCTGAAGGCTGTCACCGATCCCCAGCGTGTCCGTTCGCTACAGCAGGCGGTAAGCCGCGTACATGTGGAGGAGTCAGTGGGTGAGTACGTGGTACGCTTAGTGCAGGCCACAAGAAGCCATCCCCAGGTTCAGCTGGGAGCATCTCCCCGCGGCAGTCTCGCCCTCTTCCGGGCAGCCCAGGCGCTGGCTGCTCTCGAGGGCAGGGATTATGTGCTGCCCGATGATGTTAAGGAGGTGGCCGTCCCCGTCCTGGCGCACCGCCTGATGCTCAAAGCAGACAGCGTTTTGCGAGGCGTAAAGGGCGCCGCGGTGGTGAGCGCGCTCCTGAGCCAGGTGGCGGTTGGCGCGGAGAGGGTCGAAGACATGGGCAGCTAAATGCCTGGTGAAGGCGGAAATGGGCTTGGATTCTCTGCGGATCCATGTTATAATTTCACAAAATTGCCTTTTTCATTATGATTGAAACCAAGGAGGGGAGAGTGCCGGGTAGTCTGTTATCCCTAGAATAGACAGAATCTTAACCACAGTTGTATGAGAGTCAACCAAGGCTACTTAGGCGACTGCGCATGGATCGACTGTTTTTGGGGATCGCTGACACAAACCACTATGCTCTGATCGTTGTGGGGAATTCGTTTGGGGAGATCATCTGCACGGGGGTGGGGGGATCGGTAAACCACAGGTGTTGGGGCCTTGAGCAGGCCAGGTTCAACCTGAAGAACATATTGGCAGAACTCGGTACCGCCATTCGGGTCAAAATCGCTGGGGTATGTTTCACTTATATGAGAGAAAATGAAGTCGCGCGGCACGAGGTGCTTCCGGTTGCTGATGGCCTGGTGCATGAAGCAGCGCTGCTTCATGTGGAGGACTTTACGACTACAGGAGCTCTGGGCATCCACAGTCCCAAGGAGCGGTTGTTTTTGATGGGGGACCATCTGGGGCTGGCTATCCTGCAATCTGAAGGAGGCCAGCGTTGTGCGGTCCGCCATGAAGAACTGCTGGAAAACTCGCTGTTCAGGGAAGGGTGTCTCCTGGAGTGGGTCAAGGCCCTTGACAGGTTGGGGGAACAGGGCGACTTCGAAGCTCTGTGGGCCGCCTGCAATGTTTCCTGCCATCTCGTCCGTTTGGCGGGAAGGCTGGGACGCTGCTTCAGCCGGCCGGATCCGGTTATCGGGCTGTCGGGCAGTGTTCTTCTGGGATCGCAGACCATCAGGCAGATGGTGGAAAACATGTTGAGCGCTCTCTATCCTCAAGCCGAGGTGATCGACGCCCCTCTGGCCCCTGCCAAAGGAGCGTACCTTTCTTCCCTCTTCACAAGGAAAAGGGAGCTTAGGCGAGAAGTACTTACCACGTTCTATGATTCGGCGTGTGAAGTGATGAAGAGAGGGTGGTTAGACTTTGTCATCCATAACTCACCACAGGCTCAAGGGAACCGCAGTCAGGTCGTTTGGACTCCCCTATGCATTGTACCTGCCGCGGGGGTATGAAAAAGAAGCAAAACGCTGGCCTCTGCTCATCTTCCTCCACGGGGCCGGCGAGAGAGGCGACAACCTCGATCTGGTTGCCGTACACGGGCCTCTCAAACAGGTGAAGGAAGGGCGGGACTTGCCGTTCATCATCGCGGCACCGCAGTGCCGGGAAAACTGGACTTGGGACCGCAGCTTGGAGGAACTGGATCAGCTTCTGCGTGAACTGATCGATGGCTACGCGGTGGACGTTGAGAAGATCTACCTCACCGGCCTGAGTATGGGTGGATTCGGGACCTGGCACTGGGCTGTACATCAACCCCGCGCGTTTGCGGCCCTCGTGCCGATCTGCGGAGGGACCTGGCCGCTCTTGGGCTTTCCAGAGAGGATAGAAGTGCTCAAAGAGGTGCCCATCTGGGCTTTCCACGGAGCCGATGACGAGGTGGTCCTCCCTAGGATGACGGAAGAGCTCGTAGAAGTCCTGCTCAAGGCCGGCGCTCCTGTGCGCTACACCAAATATTCTGGGGTGGGGCATGATTCGTGGACCCTTGCTTACAGCGAACCGGAACTGATCCCCTGGCTTCTCGCTCAGAGGAACACCAACTTCAGTCTCCAGGAGTAAGCGCTGGCCGCCTTGCCTGCCAGCGCTTAGTGGACCAGTTTGGCGAGGAAGGGAATGACGATCGGCACGAGTATACTCAGAACCGTGCCCGAGTAAAAGGCAAGCAGGGCCGTCTGCGGGTCTGTGCTCGCGGCAACGATCGGCAGCGTAACATCCATGGCGGTGGCTCCCCCCGGGGCCACCGCTACTGCGTTTCCGAACCTTTTGGCCACCACAGCGGTGAACAGGATGGCCAGGGTTTCCCGGAAGATGTTTGCCAGGAGGGTCAGTGTTCCCAATGCGGCACCGCAGCTCTGGCTGACCAGCACCCCAGAAAGGGAATACCAGCCGAACCCCGCGCCGACCAGGGCAGCTTCTGCGGGCGGCACGCTGCAGAGCGGCCCGACCGCGACAGCCCCAAGAATTGATCCGGCGGCGATGAGGAAGGGCACGGCAAGCAGAGCTTTGGGCAGGGCCTTTACCTTTGCCCAGAGCTGCTCGTCTTCCCCCAAACTGAAACCCACGGCAAAGACCAGTGCGGCCAGGGCAAGATCGGGGGCTAGCCCGACAATTTCGCCCTCTGGCACCCGCAAAAAAAAGCCGCAGAGCAAGCCCGCGGCCAGGCTGCTGAGGATCTTCCAGGTCATCTGCGCCTTCCTCCCAAGCGGGTCGCGCCCCACACCAGCAGGACGCTTCCCATCACCGTGCCGACTGCCAGCAGGACAGCCTTCAGCCCCAAAACGGGCAGAGCGGCGATAATCTGCTCATCGCTGCCCATTGACAGACCCAGCGTGAAAAGGAGGACAATAAGGGCCAGGCTGCCCATGGCAGAGACCTTACTGCGCAAGAAGTCCGGCAGCAGGCGGCAGCGGCCGGCGGCAAAACCCAAAATTAAAGCGCCGATCATAAGCGCCACAATACATCTTCCTTCCTGACTCAAACTTGCCTTGGGAGAACAGGGAAACGGCCTCCGATAAAGAAACCCTAACCAACAACGAAATGGGAGGCGTTGGATGATGAAGAAAAGCCTTGTCCTTTTCACCGTGATCGCTGCTGCGCTGCTTCTCACAGGCTGTCTTTCCCCAAAGATCAACTTCAGGATCGAGCCCAATCCCATAGTCGTCACCTTCGATGACTTCGCTTTGAGGAACGTCACGCTTCATTTCAGGTTGTCCGGGATCGGCAGCTACACTCTGAAGAGCGTCCTAGTTGAGGGCATGGATGATCAAGGCGAACTGGTCTTCTCCCACCAAGAAGATATGAACGAGACCATTTTTGTCGTCCCTGGTGTGAGCGACTCCGTTGATCTGCCCACAGTAGACCTGAGCGACCTCTGCGACGAGATGGGAATCGAACTGTCTGAGACGGCTTACAACAGCGAACTGAAAGGCAAAACGTTCCAGCTGAAGATCACCCTAACCGGCAAGAACCCCACTTCAGACACGGCCGAGCTGAAATTTGAGTAAGAGTTCCATTCAGAACCGGCGCAGGGGATTGCCGGTTGAAGTGGAATTAACTGGGTAGTCCAACAAAGGGAGTGTGGAACATGAGAAAGCTGAGCAGGGCTGTGCTGGTATTGGTGATGGTCTTTTCCTCTTTGGGTGCCGCCCAAGCTGCCAGCAGTTACTGGCAGCGTATGGCTGCCGGTTATCCAAATCAGCTGGTGGTGTACGATTACATCTACGAGTACAGTTCGCCCGAAGCGGTGATTAACGCCAAAGTACCGCAGCTGTACGGCTTTCCGGATGTGAAATGGCAGGAAGAGTTAAATCAGAAGATGCGCCAGGCCGTGCAGGACCTCGCAGACCTGGTTAAGGGAGCTGCTGAGGAAGCCAAAGAGCTGGAGGAAATCTTCCATGCCTTCCCCTACGCAGGCGTTATCGAATATGACCTGAAGCTCAACCAGGGCGGCCTTCTGAGCATCGAGGTCGTCACCTACACCTTTACCGGCGGAGCCCATGGGATGACCGTCTGCGACTACATCAACGTCGACCTGACTACCGGCCGCCAGCTGTCCTTCGCCGATCTCTTCGATACCGACGAAGAGCTTGCCCGGGCCGCTGGGGTGATCAACGCCAAAATAGCTGAGCAGCCCGAGTGGTACTTCATCGAACAGTTCACACCGGGGCTGTTCGAAGCTGAGCAGGGTTTTTACCTCACGGAGGACGCTGTGGCGATCTGCTTCCCGCTGTATGAAATCGCTCCCTATGCCGCGGGCATTCAGGAGTTCGCTGTCTCAGCGCCGTAAGGAACCAGTTCCACCACATCGCCGTGTTTTATGGGGGTGGTGAAGCCTGATCGCACTCCGTTGACCAGGATGTACCCCCCTCTTGCGGTGAAAGCCTCATCTGGCTCATAACCCCGGAAAATGTCGGTCACAATATAAGCGCCGAGGGCCCCAGTAAGACTGGGTGTGTATTCCACCCGGTCCTGGGGCTTTATTGCGTAATCCAGCGCTGCTTCCTGCCCGTTGACCCGCGGTGCCGGTTCCTTGTGGCAGAGTTCCACTTCCTGCCCGTTCACCCGCACGATGATTCCCGGCACCGGCTGCTGAGGAGTGGCGGGGAAAAGGTCCTTGATCGTACAGGGCTTGTGCCGATACTGCACCTCTTGGCCTGGTTTGAGCGGGGCATCCAGTGGGCTTGTTACGCCGTCGACGAGTAGTTCCAGCCCCTCCCGCACTGTCTTGGGCTCCCCATTGAGGACAAAGGCGATCTCCCGCTCCACAGGCACATTCAAGGCAGAAAAGAGCTCCCGAAATGTGGATATGGGCTTGAGAGTGATTTTGTCGCGATCCTTGAGGAGATAACCGAAGGGCTGCTCCTGCCCGTTCACAGAGACCAAGGGTATAACCTGCAGGGGAGAACCATTGCAGATCAGCGTGAAGGTCATGGCCTGGGCATCGATCAGCTCTCCCAGGGTTACCTCGGGAGGGCCGCCGGGCTCACCCGGTTCGGCGATCACCCGGTCGCCATCTGCCAGGGGTGTGCTGAGGTCGCAGGGCTCTCCGTTCTTGGTCAGCACCGCCGGTTTGCCCCTGGAGCCGGGCAGGGTAAGGCAGCGTCCGTTCAGCTCCACGGTGTAGGCATTTCCTGGGCGGCCCATGAGCTCAGATAAGGCCAGCCCGGCGTGGAGCAGGGCCTCCGCCACAGTTGTTGTGGGCATACGCAGAAGCTGCAGGCGGCGGTCGTTGACGGTGACATGGATCAGCTCCATAGCCTTGCCGTCTAAGTGCGTGCAGCCTATTCCGATGGGTGTGATCGCTTCGGGACCGCCAAAATGCGGGCTGCCCTGGACTAGGTTGAGGCTGGCTCTATCGCGGATGCGCACGAGGTTCTCTGGCAGTCCCAGTTTCTGAGCGACTAGTTCTGCCAAGCCCGGCACCCTGCTGCCTCCGCCCACCATGATCACGCCTCGGGGAGCACAGCCGTTGAGGGCAATGATCTCCTGCGCGATCTTGTCGGAAAGCGCTTCCACACGGGGTTTGAGGACTGCCACCACATCCTCATATGCGAGGTTGAGCTCGTTACCGAACACATCGAGGCATTTAACAGCCTGGTTGGGCTGGAGTGACAACTTAACCTGCTCAGCAACGGTGAAATCCAGCAGGAAGTGTTCCGCCAGTCCGGTGGTCATGGCATCGCCGGCATAGGAGATCATCCCGTAGGCCTTGACTGTTCCGCCCGCGGAGATGGCCAAGTCCGAGGTTCCCGCCCCAACATCGACCAGCGCAATGTTCAGCATGCGCATGGTGGGCGGGACTACAACATGCATGGCCGCGATCGGTTCCAGGGTCAGGGAGAGCATCTCCAGGTCGGCACGTTCCAGGGCCGTATCCAAGGAATCGATCACCACCCTTGGGAGGAAGGTGGCGATCACCTCCGCTTTGGCCGAAGTACCCTGATGATCGACCAAGGAGCCGATACGTTCGCCATCGAGATAGTACTGGGTCACGCTGTAGCCGACGCAGAGATAGCTGTGCATCACCCCTCCGCCGCTGTCCGGGTTCAGCTGTTCCACAGCATCGCGCACCGCATCGAGTTCCAGGGCCCGCACTTCGTCGGCGCTGAAACGGTGGTGCCTTGGGAAGGCGGCGGTGCTCACCCCAAGCTGGGTGCGGAGTGAACGTCCGGCAGCTGCTACGGCTGCCCGCTGCAGAGTTCGGCCGCAGGCCTGCTCGAGCTGCTGTTTGATCTTCCTGATCACCTTTGCCACAGCTTCGATGTGGTGAATCTGGCCGTCAGCCATGGCTCCGGGAAGCTGCTGCTCCACAACGGCATGCTGCAGCTCGAAACCTCCTTCAGACGCGGCCAGGAGGAGGCCGGCGATCTTGCGGGTACCGATATCTAGGGCGAATACCTCAGCCGTACTCATGCGCCTCACCTCACCCGGTGTATTTCGCCACAAACGCAGCTGTTCCTGTTTTTGGGCCGACCAGGGAAGGAGAGATAAAGAGCATGGAGAATTCTGCAAGAAAGACGAAAAGCGGGAGTGAAGGATATGAGTAAGCTGCCAACACGTGCTGAAGTACCGGCAGAACTTAAATGGAAGCTGGAAGACATCTTCCCGACGGACGAGGCGTTTCTTGAGGCGCTGGAGCAGCTCAAGGAAGGCAAGAAGCGCATCCTCGAACTGCGCGGCACGATCACCTCCGGCGAGGCGCTTCTGGCTGCTCTCAAGGTGCGGGATGAGATCAGGCTCGTGGCCGAACGCGCCATCGCCTATTCCCACATGCGCAAGGATGAAGATAACGCCAACACCAAGTACCAGGGTTTTGCTGCCCAGGCCGAGGCGCTGACCGTCGAATTGAGCAGTGCCGGAGCGTTTCTGGAACCGGAGATCCTCAGCCTCGATCCGGATGTGGTGCGGGGCTGGCTGGAACAGGTTCCCGGTTTGGCACTGTACCGGCATTACCTGGAAGACGTGCTGCGCAACAAACCGCACATCCTCCCGGCAGAACAGGAAGAGCTGCTGGCGGCGGCGGGGGAGATGGCAAATGCGCCGGGGAACATCTTCCGCATGTTCAACAACGCCGACCTTCGCTTCCCTGAGATCAAGAACGAAGCCGGCGAAATGGTGGAGCTGTCCCACGGACGCTACATCAAGTTCCTGGAGTCTCAGGATCGCAGCGTGCGAGAGGCAGCCTTTAAGGCCATGTACGAGACCTACTCGGCCTGGAAAAACACCCTCGGAGCTACCTACATCTCAGCCGTGAAAAAGGAGCTCTATTTCTCCCGTGCCAGGAAGCACGGCTCTTCCCTGGAAGCCGCTCTTTTCGAAGACAACGTGGACCCCGATGTGTACACCAACCTGATCAAGACAGTCCACGACCATCTGCACCTGCTGCACCGCTACGTGCGGGTGCGCAAACAGCTCCTGGGGCTGGACGAGCTCCATATGTGGGATCTCTATGTGCCCATGGTGGCGCTGGAGGAAGAACACATTGAACGGGAGCGCGCTGTAGAGATGGTAACGGAAGGGCTTCAGCCCTTGGGCAGTCAGTACCTGAGCGATCTCGAGCAGGCCTTCGGCCAAGGATGGATCGACTGGCTGGAGAACCGCGGCAAGACAAGCGGCGCCTATTCCTGGGGCGCCTACGGGGTTCATCCCTATGTGTTGATGAACTACCAGGGGAACCTGAAGGATGTGTTCACCCTCGCCCATGAACTGGGGCACGCCATGCACACTTACTACTCCAACAAGCATCAGGAGTATCCCAACGCGGATTACCGGATCTTTGTGGCCGAGGTCGCTTCCACTCTGAATGAGGCGCTGCTCAACGCCGACCTTCTCGCTAAGACTTCTGATGCCAAGCGGCGCGCCTACCTGATCAACAACTACCTGGATGAGTTCCGGGGTACCGTGTTCCGCCAGACCATGTTCGCGGAGTTTGAAATGATCGTCCACGGCGAGGTTGGCCGAGGAGAGGCGGTCACCTGCGAGCAGCTCATGGAGATCTACTACGACCTGAACAAGCAGTACTTCGGGAGCGACATAGTGGTCGATGAGCTGATCGCCATGGAGTGGGCCCGCATCCCCCACTTCTACCGGCCGTTCTACGTCTACAAGTACGCTACCGGCTTCTCGGCAGCTGCTGCCCTGGCCAAGCAGATCACGGAAGAAGGAGATCCGGCGCGCCAGCGCTACCTGGGCTTCTTGAGCAGCGGCGGCTCAGATTACCCCCTGAACCTGCTGAGGCGGGCGGGCGTCGATCTCAGCAAGCCTGAACCGATTGTCCAGGCCATGGAGATGTTCGAGAAGTTCCTGGATGAGCTGGAAAAGCTCGGGGAGATCTCAGGTTAAAAGGCGATTTTGACGCCCAGGCTCTGCATGGTGCCGTCCAAGGCGCGAGTGTAACTGAAGACCAGCTGGGCATCCCCCGAGGTGTTGTGGTGGAGTTCGTAGGTAAGTAGGGAGTTCTTTCGGTAACGGAGGTGGGCTGCCAAGGCCCACCTTTCATTGACAGCAAAGGCTGCGCCTGCCTGAAGGGACAAGCCATCCTGGCAGACCAACCCGAACTTGACAGCCATGGGGTCGGTCACCATCTTTACTCCCGCTCGCATGCTGCAGAGTTCCTTCCGAGGGCTCAAGGCCAGGGCGAGTTCGCCCGAAAGAGGCCTGTCTGCCGGCCCTGCCCAGGTAACGCTTGCCCGCGGGGCCAGCAGTTCCAGACGGCCCTCGCCGGGCTGGGCGGCGTACTGCACGGGCAGGTGGAGGGACAGCTGAAGCTCTTCTTGGACCTGCCAGCTGTAACCGAGCTCCGACAGGTGGAGCCTGAGGTCATGGAAGGGAGAGGTGACCACCTGGGTCTCCCAGACCCAGGCTGCATCGGCTAGCTGGCTGCAGCCGAGTACAACGAACATCAAGAGGACTGCCATCAGAACACTGCGCAGAAGCATAGAGCACCTCCTCTAGAATTCGGCCACCGCTTGGTTCAAAAGGCGAAGCCGGCGTTCCACAGAATCCAGGATTTTTCCCACGCTGGCCAGTGGGGGCAGATCGGGGAAGTAGAGGACGTATCCGCTGAAGTCCGCGAGGAAGGTCTCGGGCGTCAGCGCCCGAACGCCGTTTGCCGGGTCTGCTACGACCAGAAAGCCCCGCACCATGCCCAGAAGAACGACGTAGTGTCCCAGTTCCAGGTTGCGGTGGGCCAGCAGGGGGCGGTTAGGGTAGTGCTGAAGGAAGTGCAGGAGCTGCTCCCAGGTGAGTTTGTAACCCTCCACCGCCCAACCTCGGTTTTGGAAGTAGCGGGCCATGTCGGCAAGAGACACTCCCCGGCCTTCCACTGCCTCCAGGCGGGGTTCGACGTTTTCGCCTGCCAGCATAAAGAGGATGGCGCAGGCTGTGGGACCGCATTCCCATGGTGTGTCCTGGCCCACAAGGCCGTGATACCTGGTGGTCTGGTAAGGCTGGAGGGAGCTGACCAGATGAAAGAAAAGCACAAGCCAGATAGCCATCACCCCTTTTTGCCCTTAGTTTAGGATGAATATGGGGAATTGTCAATACAATTACGAATAGAAAAATATTGATCCCGTTGGAGGGTGATCTGCTCGTAGCGGGGAATTGTCTTATTTCCTTTGTTCAAACGTTTTCGCGCCAGCGCGAAGGCGTGAAAATAAGTGTCTAGACCAGGATTCGGGGATCTTGGTGTCCAATTCATTTTGGGGGAGGACAATGCGGTGAGTCAGCTGACCAATACTCTATTGCATATCCGGGGGACCTTTCCATCGCTCAGGCCTGCAGAAAAGCGTGTGGCTCAGGTGATTCTGGACAATCCTCGCGCGGCTGTGCATTTTTCCATCACCGAACTGGCCAAGCGGGCGGAAGTGAGCGATGCAACTGTCGTTAAGTTCTGCAAACGGCTGGGATACAGGGGCTATCAGGAGTTTAAGATCCTGCTGGCCCAAGATGTGGCAGTGAAGCCCGTTTTGATCCACGGCGAAGTGGAACCGGGCAACGACATCGAGACGATCAAAGAAAAGGTCTTTCAAGCAAATATCAGCGCTCTCCAGGAAACGGCGCAGGCACTGGACCAGGACGCGTTAAGGCGCGCCGTTCAGGCCCTGGCCAGAGCAGGGGACATTCATTTCTTCGGAGTTGGCCCTTCGGGGATAGTGGCCTTGGATGCAGTGCACAAGTTCTCCCGGATAGGGCTGCGGACCAATGCATCCCTGGACACCCACATCCAGATCGCCCGTGCCATGCAGCTGCGGGAGGGTGATGTGGCGGTGAGTGTGTCCTTTTCCGGAGAGACGCTTGAGATCGTCGAGGCTCAGCGCACTGCCAAGCGGGCAGGAGCCACGACGATCGCCTTAACAAGCTTCTGTGGCTCCACCCTTGCGAAGGAAGCAGATATTCTGATGCTCACCGCCTCTACACCGAAGAACCTCTTCAAGAGCGCAGCTCTGGCTTCCCGCCTCACACAGCTGGCCACCATCGATGTTCTGTTCTTTGCCGTGGCTTTGGAGGATCACCGCCGAACCCAGGAGGCAATCGAAAAAACGGAGGAAATCTTGGAGCAGCGCCTTCAGGAGCGCGCGAAAGGATAACTTTTACAACAGACTAAGGAGAAGCGGCATGAGGTATGGATACTTCGATGACGAGCACCGCGAGTATGTAGTGGAGCGCCCTGATGTATCAGTTTCTTGGACCAACTACCTGGGCGTGAAGGACTTCTGCACTGTCATATCGCACAACGCCGGCGGTTACTCCTTTTTCAAGACACCGCAGCATCACCGCATCACACGCTTCCGTCCGAATGGAGTTCCTCTAGATCGGCCGGGGCACTACGTCTACCTGCGCGATGACGAGACCGGGGAATACTGGTCTGTGTCCTGGCAGCCGGTGGGTGTTCCTCTGGACAAGGCCAAGTACCAGTGCCGGCACGGCCTTTCGTACTCGAAGTTTTCCTGCTCGTATCAAGGTATCGAGGCCGAACAGCTGCTTTTTGTTCCTGTTCCCGATGATCTGGAACTGTGGGATGTGCGCATCAAGAATGCTTCTGGAAGGGCCAGGCAGCTGAGTGTCTTCGCTTACGTCGAGTTTTCCTTCCACCACGTAGATATAGACAATCAGAACTTCCAGATGAGCCTTTACGCCAGCGGGTCGAACTTCCAGGACGGAGTCATCGAGTACGACTTCTTCTACGAACCGTGGACGTTCCATTACTTCACTGCCGGCTTCGCGCCGGACAGCTATGATTCCGTCCGGGATGAGTTCATAGGGCCGTACCGAACCGAGACCAATCCCCTGTCTGTGGAACGGGGTTTCTGTTCCAACCGCAGCCAGCTCGGGGGCAACCACTGCGGTGCCCTGCACAAGAGGATCACTCTCCAGCCCGGACAGGAGGAGCGCCTGATCTACCTCTTGGGCGTGGGGGACCGGCGTGTGGGGCAGAAGATGCGGGAGAAGTATGCCGGTCCAGCAGCGGTGGATCAGGCCTTCACCGAACTGAAGGCGTACTGGCAACGCAAGCTGGAAACCTTCCAGTGTGAGACTCCACATCCCGGGCTGAACACCATGATCAACACCTGGAATCTGTACCAGGCAGAAACCTGCGTGGTCTGGTCCAGGTTTGCCTCTTTTATCGAAGTGGGAGGGCGGACGGGCCTTGGTTACCGCGACACCGCCCAGGACGTGTACAGTGTGCCGCACACCAATCCCGCCAAAGTGAAACAGCGCCTGGGTGAACTGCTCAGAGCGCAGGTGAGCCAGGGTTACGGCCTGCACCTTTTCGATCCGGACTTGTTTGACCCTTCCCGTCCGCCCAGGCCGCAGTTTAAGTCGCCAACCGTTGTTCCTGAGCCGCCCAAGAGCAGCCTGATCCACGGACTGGAGGACACCTGCTCCGATGATCATCTCTGGCTCGTGCCTTCCGTGTGTGAGTACGTCAAGGAAACGGGCGACATGGGATTCTTTGAGGAAATCTATCCCTTTGCCGATGGCGGGGAAGCCACGGTGTATGAGCACCTTAAGCGGGCCCTGAACTTTTCCGCTGAACAAGTGGGGGCCAGGGGAATCTGCAGGGGACTGCGTGCGGACTGGAACGACTGCCTCAACTTGGGCGGCGGCGAGAGCGCCATGGTTTCTTTTCTGCACTACTGGGCGCTGAGGGAGTTCATCGAGGCCGCGGAGTTTCTTGGGAAGAGGGAAGATGTGGAGCACTACTCCGCCCTGGCAGAAAAGGTACGCCGCACGTGCGAGGAGCAGCTCTGGGACGGGGAATGGTACCTGAGGGGCTTTACCGCTGAGGGAGAGAAGATCGGAAGCAGAGAGAACGAGGAAGGAAGAGTTCACCTGGAGTCCAACTCCCTTGCTGTGCTCTCCGGGGCAGCTGCCCGGGAGCGGGCAGTGGCCTGTATGGACGCGGTGGACCGCTACCTCTACTCACCCAGGGGTCTGCACTTGGTCTGGCCCGCTTACACCAAACCCGATGACCGAGTAGGTTTTGTGACCAGGGTATACCCGGGGATCAAGGAGAACGCGGCCATCTTCAGCCATCCCAACCCATGGGCGATCATTGCAGAGTGCCGTCTCGGCCGGGGTTCCCGGGCAATGAAGTTCTACGATGCGCTCCTGCCCTACAACCAAAACGATGAGATCGAGATCAGGCAGGCCGAGCCCTACTCATACTGCCAGTTCATCGTGGGCAGGGATCATCCCGCCTTTGGCCTGGCCAGGCATCCCTGGCTCACAGGGAGTGCGGGGTGGAACTACGCAGCAGCCACCCGCTGGATCCTGGGTGTGCGGCTGTCCTTTGACCGTTTGATCGTCGATCCATGTATTCCAAGCCACTGGCGGGAGTTCAAGGTAACCCGCAGATGGCGGGGAGCAGAGTACCGCATCACGGTGCAGAACCCCGAAGGGGCCGAACATGGAGTGAAGTCCATCACGCTCAACGGAGAGCACATCTCTGGAGGCATCCCGCCCCAGCCGGCGGGAACGGTGAACAACGTAGTGGTGGTGATGGGTTAAAGGAAAGCAAAAGGCAGCCTCAGCGGCTGCCTTGTCTTTACTAACCCAATTCAGGGATGGGGGCTCTGATCCCGATTGACTCCAGAGTCCGGCGCACTTCCTGCCCGGCGAAATCCAGACGTCCCGCCTGCCAGCAGCGGTAGGTCGGCACGCTGCGTTCGATGGTGGCCAGCCGCAGGTACAGGCGGGCGTTTTCCTTGTTCTCTTCCAGGTTGCGGCCTGCTTTGCCCGGAAGCAGGTGGGCGTTTTCCAGAAGTTCGTCCAGAGATCCGAACATGTCCAGCCAGCGTACCGCGGTTTTCGGCCCGACCAGGGGGATGCCTGGGATGTTGTCGCTGGCATCGCCCATGAGAGCCTTTAGATGGGGAACCAGTTCTGGGGCAACTCCCAGCTCGTGCTGGACTAGTTCAGGAGTGAACAGCTTGTTCGCTCTGCTGTTGGGCACGATCACTGTTACCCGCCCAGATACCAGCTGCAGGGCATCCCGGTCGGTGGTGATGATGTAGCAGTGAGTGCCGGGGGGAGCGTAGCTTGAGATGGTGCCCATAATATCATCTGCTTCGTAGCCAGCGATCCTGACAAGAGGCACGCGGAAGCTGGCAATCAGCTCCTCGATGAGTTCGATCTGGCCCCGCAGTTCCTCCGGCATGGGAGGACGCTGTTGTTTATATGGGGGGAAGAGCGCGTGGCGGAAAGTGGGGCTGGGATGGTCAGAGGCTACAAAGAGATAATCAGGCCGGAATTGCTTGATCAGGCTGGTTAGGGTATTATAGAAGCCGAGAACGGCGTTGATGGCTTGTCCATCCTGCCGACGGATCGATGTTGGTAAGCCAAAAAAAGAGCGGTATACTAGAGAAAAACAGTCCAAGATCAAACAGGTAGACAAAGCGCAGGCTCCTTCATATGGCATTTAGTATTCATTATAACATACCTTGCCTGCTTGGGCTGGGAAAGGAGTCGAATTTGATGCAGAACCCGGTTGAGCAGGCGTTAAGTTACAAGAACATAGCCGTGGTTGGCCTAAGCAGAGATCCCTCAAAGGCAGCGCATAGGGTCCCCCGTTACCTGCAGAGCCAGGGGTACAAGATCTACCCTGTGAACCCCTTTGGAGGCAGCGAGCTCTTGGGAGAAAAGGTGTACGGGAGGGTTAGTGAGATCGAGGGCCAGGTGGATCTGGTTTTGGTTTTCCGGCCCTCAGAAGAAGCTGCGGCAGTTGCCGAAGACGCCCTGCAGCGGGACGACATCAAGGCCCTTTGGCTGCAGGAAGGGATCGTAAGCTCCGAGGTGGCAGCCATGGCTCAAGAGCGCGGCCTCATCTTCGTTCAGGATAAGTGTGCCTTCAAAGAACACCGCAAGCTAAAAGGCTAGGAGCATCTCACAGATGAAACAGCTGATCGTAGTCATTTCCGTGCTGCTCGCGCTGTCCGCCACCGCTTTGGCGTCTGAAGAAGAGTATGGCGATCTAGCCCCAGGACTGCTGGCACCCCTTTCCCTTCCCGCAGACAAGATCCTGCGGATTTCCTCAACGCTGGTGGAGTTCGAGCATCACGGTTTTATCCCCATCAGTCCGGAGGTGCAGTGCTTCCAGCACTGGGAAGATGAGGTCCTGCCCATACCCTTAGATGCTGTGAAGGTGGGTTTTGAGCAGGTGGTGCCCACCATCTTCGCAGGCGATGTGGTGCGTTTCGATGTCTATGACCCTATGTACATCCGCACCATGCGAGTGGCCATCACCACGGATGGGTTTCGGAGCATTGAACACAGCGAACTGAGGTTCTCTTCAAACTCGAAGCTCTACGTGGAAGAGAAGGGCACCGGGCGTGGTTTTCTTCTCAAGCCGGGAGCGGAGACGGTGGTAAACGCAAGCGGCGGCCGTTTCCAGGTGGTTGACGGCCAGGGAACGGTTTGGGAGTTCGGTACCCGCATCTACGTCGAGACAGAAGCGGAAGGCCTGATCCAGATTAACTCCTTCAAGCGCGGCGTGGGTGCCCGTTTTTTCCCGCGCTATCGAGGCCGCTTTGAACTCACGCTGGCAGGTGAGAACACCTTCCTGGCTATCAACGAGGTCAGCCTGGAGGATTATCTCATCCAGGTTGTACCCAGCGAAATGCCGATAGACTGGCCCATGGAAGCTCTCAAGGCTCAGGCCGTCGCAGCCCGGACCTACGCGGTGGCGCAGGCTGTGTATTCCCGCAACGGCCACCTGGGATTTCATGTCGATGACAGCACGAGCTCTCAGGTGTACAACAACGAGGTGGAGTCGCCTCGGGCTACGAAAGCCATCATGGATACCGCAGGCCGGATTCTTGTCAACCCCGATGGCACTGTGACATCCACTTACTTTTACTCAACTTCGCCCCGGGCCAAGCTTGTGGATCTCGCGAGCTGGCAGGACCTCAGCGAGCTGGGCCTGGAGGGGGGGTCTCCCTGGTTCCGCTGGAAGTGCTCTTTCACAAGGGATGAGCTCGTGAAGCAGCTTGCACCGTTCCTGTCTGCAGGCTGCGGTGAGCTGGTCAGTTTAGAAGTGGCGGAACGGGATCAGCGGGGGCGGGTTGTGGGGCTGCGCATTTTGGGCACGCAGGGCCAGGTAGTGGTGAGCGGTGAGCTCAACGTGCGCCGTGCCCTGCAGCCGTCAGCACTGCAGCGGGTGAAGGACAGCATCGGGAGGCAGTCCATGCTGCCCAGCGCCGTCTTCTTCCTGGAGTCCCAGAAAGACAGCAGTGGGAGGGTACAGACTCTGCAGATCTACGGCGGCGGTGCCGGCCACCAGCTGGGCATGAGCCAGTGGGGGGCCAAAGGCCTGGCAGAAGCGGGCCAGGATTTCGTGTCGATCTTGCGCACATACTACGCTGATTCTCGTTTGATCACCCACTCAGATCAACTGAGGTACTAGGCCATGGAAAGAGAAAACAACCATGAATGGAAGATCCCCTGGAAGGGGATGATCATCGCCCTGTTGGTGAGTGCTGCGGCATTGGCGGTCATCTTCTGCCAGATCAGCAGTCCCCGGGACATTCTCAAGGAGTTGAGCGCCTATCCTCTGACCTACTTCTTCAGCGCTCTTTTCTTTGTGCTTGCGGCCTGGATCGTTGACGGCCAGCGAATAGGCGCTTTGGCGCGCCTGCTGGGGCAGGAGATTCCCTGGTGGAGGCTGGCCATCCTCCTGGGGGCCGCCAACTTCCTCACGCTGGTTACTCCCTTTGCTGGCGGTGGCGGTGCCCTGATTCTGTACTACCTTTACCGGCGCGGCCTGAGATCCCCGCAGGCAGCAGCGGTCGTCCTTGGCGGCGGACTGGCTGGGCAGTCAGCCCTGGCTCTCTTGGGCTTTACCACCTCGGCTGCTCTGCGCAGCGTGCCTGCAGATCTCGCCCCCGTTTTTTCGGCGGTGAAGTTCGGAGCCCTTGTCTACTTGTTCATCCTCGCTGCACTTCAGACGGCGATCATCAAAAGCGATCGGTTTTTCCGGTGGGCGTTCCAGAAGATGGGCCGCGAATCTCGTTCAGCGGCATGGCTGGACGAGTTCCGCGGGACCTATGAGTTTCTGATCGCCAAGCGAACGAAGTCCTACATTGGCTGCGTTGCCATCGCCATCTGTTACTATGTGGTCTACTACTTCGGCACCTTTTTGCTGCTCAGCGGGTTTGGCATCTTCTATCCCTGGCTGCGATTTGCCATCGCGGTCCTCTTTGGTGTGGCGCCCGTGTTTTCACCCATACCTGGGGGAGCAGGCCTTTCAGAGGGGATCTCTTGGGCTGTTCTGGACGGCGTTCTGGGGCCGGATCAGCTCGCAAGCTTCATCGTCCTCTGGCGGACCGTCGTCTTTTATATCCCCATCTTATTAGGCGGTACCATCTTCGTCCTGATGGTTATGCGCTGGGCAGCGAAGAGTAATATTACCAGCCGTCACGGGTAATACTAGGCAGGAGGCGATTCTGCTTGAAAGGGTGATCGGCATGGGCTATCGGGAACAGCTGCGCCAGGCCCGGGAGATACTGCAGAGCGAGATTGCGGAGCTGCAGGGGAAGTTGGCCGCGAAGGAACAGGATCTGCGTAAGCTGGACAATCTGCTCCGGGAAGCCGGTGTCCCCCGGGGCTCACGTCCGTCGCTCACCAGCCAGATAGTGGAAACCCTTTACCTCTTAGCCAAAGACAACCCTGACGGTGTCCCCGCCAGGGCTGTGGTCCAGAGATTCGCGCAGCTGCGCGATGATGTGAATGAGTCCACCATCCGTTCAACCCTCTACCAGGTGACCAGAAAGCTGAGGCCCACGGAGATCGTGGTGGGAGACTGCGTCGAGCGGGTGCGTGTCGTGAAGAACGGTCCGCTCTACGATGTGGAGCTAGTGACCGAACAGAGCGCGGAGCTCGTCTAGGTCGCGGGTGAAGCGCGCCGGGGGCAGGGAACGCAGGAACATCGCACCGTACGCCGAGCTGAGGATGCGCTGATCGAGGATCACTACCCCGCCCATATCCTGTCTACTGCGGATTAAGCGTCCGAAGCCCTGCTTCAGGCGGAGGATGGCCTGGGGAACGCTGTACTCCAGGAAAGGGTTGCCGCCCGCATCTTCTATGGCCCGCAGCCGGGCAGCGATTACAGGGCGGTCGGGCACAGCAAACGGCAGGCGGGTGATCACAACCGCTTTGAGGGCATCGCCCGGCAGGTCGATCCCTTCCCAGAAGCTGTTGGTGCCGAAGAGCAGGGAACGGGGATCCTCTTTGAAACTCTGGATAAGGCTCAAACGCGGGCCGTCTCCCTGCTTGTAGAGATTGTACCCTTCAGCCTCAAGTTTGGGCCAGATGGCTTCCGCCACCTGATCCATCAGGCTGTAGCTGGTGAAGAGGGCCAGCACTCCCCCGCGGGCCGCGGCGAGGGTGCGCAGGATCAGGTAGCCCACATAATGGGCATAGCGCGGATCCTTGGGGTTCCTCGCTTCTTTCGGCACGCAGAGAATGGCCTGCTCCTCGTAGGCGAAGGGCGAACCAAGGATGAGGCCAGAGGCTTCCCCCAGCCCCAGCTGGTTTTGGATGTAGGCGAAGGACTGGTCAGTGCTTAAGGTGGCAGAAGTCAGCACAACCGAGGGGATCTTGCTGAACAGGGTATCCTCGAGAAGGGACCCAATCTGGATGGGAGCCGCGGTCAAGCAGGGCTCCCCATTTTGCATTTCCGCCCAGTAAGCAAAACTGGGGTCCTCGGCCGCCAGGATCAGCTCAAGGGAATCCAGAAGCCTGCCGGTGAAGGCAGCAAACTGCTCAACGAGGCCTTGGGTTTCATCTTCTTCGTCGAGACTGCAGTCCTTGAGCAGTTCCCGAATGTCCCTCAGGTGCTTGTCCAGAGTGGTCTGGGCGAAAACAGCTCTGTTTTCTTCTGTGATGGGCACGGTGGGACTTGTGATCAAGCGGGCGATCTGCCCGAAGTACTGGGCCGCCTCTCTCACCAGCAGATCGAGAGCGGCATACAGATCCTGTACGATGTACTCGGGTACGGCATCTCTCAATACAGCCCGGAGCTGCATGCCCGTTCGGTAGTATGCAAGGAAGCCTCTGCGGGTCAGTTCGTGGCTGAAGGCTCCTGTGGCTGAGTCCTCCAGGTTGTGAGCCTCATCAATAACGGCCGCGTCAAAATCTGGCAGGACCCGTCCTTCTGTGCGGGCATCGGCCAGGAGCATGGCCTGGTTGGTGATGATCAGGTGGGCCTTAGCCAAACGGCGGCGCAGGCGCCAGTAAAAGCAGCTGCTGAAATGGGAGCAGAGCTCTTCGGGGCAGCTCTCTTTTTCGCAGCAGAGCTCGGACCACAGTTCCCATGGAAGCGGGAAAGGGAGGTCGCTGTAATCGCCTGTTTCTGTTTCTTCTGCCCATTCATTGACCTCAGCCAGCCGGTTGGCGAAGCTGTCGAGGAGGCTCAACTGGCTGCCTCTGCCGCGCAGGACCTCCTGAAGGCGGCGCAGGCAGAGGTAGTTCGAACGGCCTTTGAACACTTCCACCCGGAACTCAAAGGGCAGTACCCTCTGGAGGAAGGGGATGTCTTTATGGAAAAGCTGTTCCTGCAGGGTAATGGTATGGGTGGCGATTACGGCCAGCTTGTCTTCTTCCACGGCATAGAAGATCAAGGGCAGTAGATAGGCCAAGCTTTTGCCAACGCCTGTTCCGGCCTCGATCAAACCGTGTTCTCTGTTCTGCAGCACCTGCCAGATGTGCTCTGCCATCTGGACCTGCTGCGGACGGTATTCGTAAGACTCCAGGGTCTCCGCGAGCAGGCCTTCCGGTCCCAGGAGCGATTCAGCATGAAAAGGCACTCGGGTCACCACCTTGTTGATTCATTATAACATGGGTGTTGGGAAAGGTGGTAGACAGAGGCGGACCTCCGGTTCCATACAAAACTCCCGTCAGCCGTCTTTTGCTTTCGGTTAGACCTAGGGAAATGGCTGAACATGTAGAAGTTCTAAAAAAAGGAAAGACGTCCGATCAGACACTTTGTGATCTAGTGGTTCCGAAGGGCGGTGAGGACGGCAGCGAGGTGTGTCCACAGTTTCGACGTTGAGGTTCTACTTTGGAACGGATAGGGCGGGTGCCAGAATTGAGACGAGGCATAACTCTGAAGGTAAGTGTGTTTGTTGGTGTCTTGGTGCTCATCATCAGTGTCGGGTTTGGTCTGTTAGCCTTCTATCGCGGAGCTGCTGCAGTGAGGGAGCAGGTAGAAGCCGCCTTGATCATGCAGGCTGAAGAAGCGGTGCAGCACCTTGAGTCCCGCTTTCAGGTGCAGCTGACAGCCCTTGAGGCTATCGCAGCCAGACCGGAGATTCGGAGTATGGACTGGGAGCAGCAGAAACCGGTGCTCCAATCTGAGCTGGAGCGCTTGGGTTCTTTCTTGGCATTGGGTATCGTCGATCCCCAGGGCACGGCCTTGTATACTGACGGTACCACCGCCAACCTCGGTGATCGTGACTACGTTGTGCAGGCTTTTGCGGGAAGAAGCGTTGTTTCTGATCTCCTGGTGAGCAGGGTCAACGGCAGCCTCGTTCTCATGTATGCGGTGCCCATCATTGATAACGGCAGGACTGTTGGCGTCCTGGTGGGGCGCAGAGACGGAACGGCACTGAATGACATAACCGACAGGCTGGGGTTCGGTGAGCGGGGTTGGGCGGTCGTGCTGGACTCAGACGGTACACTCTTTGCCCACCCTAACCGGGAGTACGTCATGGATCGCCGAAACTTCTTCACCGACGATACTGATCTGGCGGAAGCTGGAGCGGCGATCAAAGCCCTCGGTGTGGGGAACACGGGCGTTGTTCGGTACAGCGTTGATGGCACTCGCAATATGGTTGGGTTTGCCCCAGCTCTGTCCACGGATTGGATGATCGGAGTGGGCGCCCTGGAAGAAGATGTGCTCGGAGACGTCTATGCTCTGCGTACGTTTCTTACATTGGCCTCAGCGGCTTTTCTGGCCGTGGGCGTGCTGGGAGCCGTTTTGCTGGCCCGGCAGATATCGCATCCCTTACGGCAGGTTCAGAGCGTGATTGAGGCGGCTGCCTCCGGGGATTTGGCCAACAGCACCGACATTGGCTCCAAAGATGAAATCGGTGCCATCGCCAATGCGGTAAACAAGACGCTGGACAGCATGAGAGAGGTTCTGAATCTGATCGCGAGTTCCGTGACTAACCTGGCGGACACGAGTTCCAGGTTGGCCGCCACAGCGCAGCAGGTGAGCGCCTCGGTGGAGGAAGTTGCCAGCACCACAAACGAATTCTCTGCGACTCTTGACTCGATGAACGAAAGCGCGCAGGCGATGAACGAAACTGTTCAGAGTGTGTCGCACCAAGCTGCCTCCGGAAATGAGACGATCACGGATATTGTCCACCAGATGCAGCGGCTTCGGGACACCACGAAGGATCTGGCCAGCGAAGTGACCAGTCTCGGTGCACTCTCCAATGAGATAGGCAGCATCGTCAACACGATCAGCGCCATCGCCGAGCAGACCAATCTCTTGGCCCTTAACGCAGCCATCGAAGCGGCCCGCGCCGGCGAACACGGCCGGGGGTTTGCCGTGGTTGCTGAAGAAGTCCGCAAATTGGCGGAGGAATCGTCCCAAGCCACTAAGGGGATCGAGCAGCTGATCAGGCAGATCCAAACCAGGATCGCCGCCATCGTCAGCGGCATGAAAGAGGGTTCGGACGATGCAGAAGCAGCCCTGCGGCATGTAAGCCAGAGCAGTGAGGGTTTGAGCAGCATACTAAAGGCAGTCGAACAGATCCAGAAGCAGGTGGAGGAGCTGACCGCTGGCCTTGAACAGATGAACAGCGGTGGACACGGTATAGCTGGGGCAACCGAGGAACAGGCAGCGTCTATGCAGGAAGTAGCCTATTCTGCCCAGGACCTCATGGATATGGGAGCGAAACTGAAGGAGCTCGTTGACCATTTCAAACTGAGCAGGTAGTTGGTGAGAGCCTGTCAGCCGGCAGCCGCTGCTTTTGACAAGCCCAGCCCCGTATGCTATATTTGAAGCGGCATTGTCGGGCGGCCGATCGGTTGAAGGAGGAAGGCCATGTTTGCCTTGTTCTTGGTACTAAACGATGTTGACTATCTCGATGAGATCCTGGCCCGTTTTGTGGATGTGGGCGTTCAAGGAGCCACCATCCTCGACAGTCAGGGCATGGCCAGTGCTTTGGTGAGCAGCCGGGGCCGGGACTATCCCCTGTTTGCTCCGTTCCGGGCTCTGCTGGAAGGAGCTCGTCCCTACAACAAAACCATCTTCACAGTCTTGGACAGCGAAGAACTGGTGGAGAGAACGGTGGAAGCGGTGCGGGAGATACTAGCGGAAGCAGACCACCCCAGCGTGGGTTTCATGTTTTCCCTTCCCATCGGCAAGGTCTATGAGCTGAAAAAGGAGAAATGAGTCAAATCCCCCCCTGAACGGGGGTTTCTTTTTTGGAGCGTTCTTCGGCGCCCAGATGAGGAATAAACTAGGCGGAGAACAGTCCCTGCCTGCAGGAATCACGCCGGGCTGCATGGAACTGATTTGCAGATGGACGGAGGTGAAGAGGTGAAGTCCATCATTAAGGACCGCAAGGCATCGGAAGGAGTTCGGATGGTGGACAGGGAGCAAGGGTTCTGGTTCCGGCTGGGAAGCGGGTTTGTGCTTGGGTTGGCCATGGTGGTCCCAGGAGTGAGCGGAGGAGTCTTGGCCATGGCTTTAGGGATCTACGAGCCAATGGTAGCCGCTATTGCCAGGCCCCTCAAAAACTGGCGTCAGCATCTCCGCTTTTTTGTGCCTTTGGCCCTCGGAGCGGGCGCGTGTGTACTGCTCTTAAGCCGGGTGCTGCAGTTTTTTATTGAAGCCTATCATGTCCCAACCGTGTATTTCTTCTTCGGCTTAGTTCTGGCCGGCCTGCCCCCCATCGTCCGTCAGGCCAATGCCCAAGGCTTCGGGCTTTCCCACGGGATGAGTCTCGCCTTCGGGGCCGCTCTCCTACTTGTGGTGCGGGCTCTGCCCCAGGCCTCCGGACCGACCTGGGCGAACCTCGGGCTTTGGGGAACGGCGCTCAAGGGAAGCATAGTCGGGGGAGCCCTGGTCATCCCGGGCCTAAGCGTGTCCATGCTGCTCCTCGCACTCGGGATTTATGAAGAGCTCCTTGCGGCTGTGGCCCAGATCGATCTGGCAGTTCTACTTCCTGCCGCGATCGGATTTGTCCCTGGATTGTGGATCGTCTCCAAGGCGATGAACTGGCTGTTTGAACGCAGGATCGGCCAAGTCTACCACGCCATCCTCGGGCTGATGCTTGGTTCCCTTGCCGCCGCCTTTCCAGGCTTTCCCCGCTGGGGCTGGGAGTGGCTGTTCTGTATACTGCTCTTTGCCTGCGGCCTCTGGATCGCCTCTTTCTTCAACCGCCGAAGCTAAGTAAGGGGTGTTGTTAGTGATCAAGCTGGAAGATTTTTTCAGTCTGGAAGGTTGTCCTGTTTCAAACTTGTTTGCCGATGTCCAGTACCCCTGGGAAGTGCTTCCGCGAATCCCTGAACTCCTGGAAAGACTGTTAGAAGAAGAGCGTTCCGCCTACAAGGAAATCGCCCCTGGTGTGTGGGTTGGCGAAGGAACCACGGTGGCGGACACTGCTCGACTTTTTGGGCCGGCGGTTTTCGGCCGGAACTGTGAGATACGGCCAGGCGCCTATGTGCGCGGCAATGTGATCGCCGGAGATGGGATCGTCCTCGGCAACTCCAGTGAGGTTAAGCAGGCCATCCTGTTCTCCAAGGTCCAGCTGCCGCACTTCAACTATGTCGGCGACTCCATCCTCGGTCTCGGGGCGCATCTCGGCGCGGGATGCATTGTTTCGAACTTCAAATCGACGAAGGAACCGGTGAAGGTGCGGATCGGCGATACGGTGATCGAGACGGGCCTGCGCAAATTTGGAGCGATCGTGGGCGATGGCGTTGAGGTTGGCTGTAACTCGGTTCTGAACCCTGGTACGCTGGTGGGTGCAGGGAGCCTGATCTATCCCCTGACATCTGCCCGCGGTTACATACCTCCCCGGATGATCTGTAAGAGCCGGGAGGAAATGGTGCCCTATCGTTCTAAGTAGCGGTGACTTGTTCCTGGATATGGGCGTGGGCAGGAGGAATCGTGAACGTAAACGTTGTGAGTTCAGGTGAGCTGGTGAAGGCGATGGTGCCTCCCAGCTCTTCTGCTATGCGCTGGCAGATCACCAGCCCCCAGCCGTGGTTGCCTGCTGGGTCGTTCTTCGATGTAACCCCGCCTCGGAAGATCCTTTTTCCCTCCAGGAAGCTGATCTCCGGCCCGTTGTTGCTCACGGCAAGCACGCGCCTGCCCTGGGCGTCGACGGACCAGGAGAGATGGACGCGGCCCTGCTCGCATTGAGAAACGGCGGCAAAGGCGTTGTCCACCAGGTTCATCACGACTTTTGGGAGCAGACGCTGTTCATGGAAATCCTTGGGAGGATCTTCCTCAAGGTCGATGGTGAAGTCCACCTTGAGGCGCTTCGCCTCTGCCTTCTTGGCCTCCAGCACAGTGGTCCAGGCGTCATCTGGCAGCGTCTGGTAATTGTGCCGGTCGTGGAGCTTGGCGGCGGCAAAGGAAATGCTGGCGAGGGCTTCTTCCACCTTGCCCATCTGTACGTACGTTGAGATGAGCGTTAGTTCGTTGACCAGGTCGTGGCGTTCTTCCCGCAGTGTGCGGAGGGCAGCCTCCTGCACGGTGCTCCGCTTAACGTGATACTGGAGCACCTTTTCGTTTTTACGCTCTCTGTGGCAGTATTGATGCAGCATGTACACGAGGAGGGGAAAAACGATGAGGTAGACGCCTAAGAGGCCGAAATAGCTTGAACTGTGACCGCCTGTGTACCTCAGGGTGCGCCCTGCTTGGTAACACGAGAGCGTAATGCAGAAAAAAACAAGCGACCACGCAAGATGCAGAGAGGTGCGGTTTTCTTCCGCCCCCTCGACGCCTTGCGGTCGGTCGCTTAACAGATAGTAACAAGCCAGCATGATGCTGGGAAGATACGCTGTGTATTCCGCCGCCGGCCCAAGCAGCATCACCGCCCATCTGTTCTCCAGGATTCCTGGCAGGTAATGGGTGAAGAGAGCTGGGAAGAAAAGCCCGCCGAGAGTGTTCAGTGACAGCGGGACTAGGTAAGCGATGAGCGCATCAGGGAACACTTCTGTCTCGAAGAACCAGATGAAAGAGGCAAGGCGAACGACAGACACCAGAACAAACCGCAGCTCTTCAACTGGTACGACATCGATCAAGAAAACATGGGCAAAGGTCAGCAGTGCGGCAAACGACACGAGCCTCCAGCGAGGCACTGGTCTGTGCAGGAGCCGCATGACTCCAAATATCTGCACACACTGCATGAAGAAACTGCGTACAGCAATCTCCACCCACACTGTCATGGCATCAACCCCTTGCGCAGTAATTCACTAAGGGGCAATTCTACGGGTGGGCACCATTTCCTATCGACAAATTCCGTCAATTCCAGCATTGACTGATTACGTGACTGGCTGTACCTCTGGGTCTGTCCAGAGAGTGTCAGGCAGCAGGCGCAGAAACGCCTCGAGCTGAGCAGGATCGGGGAAGAACACCTGGGCTGCTGTGGGGCTGCCTCCGCCTCGTCCGCCGAGGGCCGTCGCCTTCTCTTTCACCAGCTGACCCAGTTTGGGACCATCGGGCAGGTTGTGCGCGAGCACCACCCGCTCACCTGTGTTGATCACAACGGCCGCCTCGGCGAGGCCGAGCACTGCTCTGGCCAGCTGCTGCGCCTCCTCAACACCAACGCCCGGCATCTCAAGATAGTAGGGGCTGCTGCCTGAGCGGACGATCTGCTCTGCCCTCAGCAAGACCAGCTCACCCCGCAGCTCTTCCAGCTCCTTCTCAAGATCCCTGCGGTGGTCCAGTTCGGCCTGGACCCTCCGTTCCAGTTCTCCTTCGGGTACAGCCAACAGCGCCACCAGGTTGGTGCAGATTTCGTGCTTGTGCTTGTAGTCTTCCAGGGCGCGCTTGCCGCAGAGGAAGTACACCCTGGTCATCCCCTTGTACCTCTCTGCCTTGATGATCTTGAGGAGCCCGATCTGGCTCGTTTTCTGCACGTGCGTGCCTGAACAGGGGGAGTAGTCAAACCCCTGGATCTCAACGATACGCAGGGGGCCTTCCCGGTCTGGGATCTTGCGCAGAGGTACCGTGTGCAGCTCCTCAGGCTGCAGCGTGTAGGTGAGCACGGTCAGGTCCTGGAAGATCAGGTCATTGGCTCGCCTTTCAACACTATCCTGCTCTTCCGGGGATAACTCGGGGGCGGTAATGTCGATGCTGCAGCACTCGGTTCCCAGGTGGAAGCTCTCCGTCCGGTAGCCGAACTCGTCCTGAAACACAGCAGAGAGCAGGTGCTGTCCGCTGTGCTGCTGCATGTGGTCGAGACGGCGTTCCCAGTCGAGCACGGCCTCCACTTCGCAGCCTTCTTCCAGAGGCGCGGGCAGGACATGGTATACCGTTCCTTCTTCTTCGAACACATCAAGCACGGGCAGCCCGCCTATTGTCCCCAGATCATGGGGCTGTCCTCCGCCTGTGGGGTAAAAGATCGTTTCCGAGAGTACAACCACGAACCTGTCGCCGTCCTGACGCTGAGAAAGGACCAGCGTTTTCAGTTCACGCAGCCAAGGTTGAGAGTAGTAGAGCTTGGAAATGGATATCACTCGCTTTCATGGTCAGCGGGCGAGGGTGACCCCGCCTGGTGAGTCAGTATTCGCAGTACAGTTGCTTTTGTCCTCCCTCTCACGCCCCAGAGGACCCGAAAAGAAAGCAGCAGGCCCGGGTCTCCCCTGAGCCTGCTGCGGTTCAGCTTTCTTGGAACTGGTTTGTGTAAAGCCGGTAATAGTATCCTCTGGCCTTGAGCAGCTCCTCATGCGTTCCCTGTTCCAGAACCCTGCCATCCCTGATCACCAGTATCAGGTCGGCAAAGCGCACGGTAGAGAGGCGGTGAGCGATCACGAAGCTTGTACGCCCCTTGAGTACAGTCTCCATGGCCTCCTGGATGAGCTGCTCCGTCTCGGTGTCGATGGAGGAGGTGGCCTCATCGAGGATGAAGATGGCCGGGTCGGCCAGGATAGCACGGGCGAAGGAGATCAGCTGCTTCTGTCCAGTGGAGAGCAGCCCTCCGCCTTCACCGACTTCCGTGTCGTATCCCTTTGGGAGCCGCACGATGAACTCGTGCGCGTTGACCAGTTTCGCTGCCCGTTCTACCTCCTCATCGGTGGCCGTGAGCTTGCCGTAGCGGATGTTCTCCCTGATCGTCCCCGAGAAGAGGTGGGGGTTCTGGAGCACGCAGCCCAGGTTGCTCTGGAGCCAGGCCAAGGGCCTTTCCCGGTAGTCCACTCCGTCTATGAGGATCCTGCCCTTAGTGGGTTCGTAGAAACGGCAGGCCAGGTTAACGATGGTGCTCTTTCCCGAACCCGTCTCGCCTACCAGGGCGATGATCTGCCCCGGCTGCACATCCAGGTTGAAGTCCTCCAGGACCGGCTCTTCCGGGTTGTAGGCGAAGGAGACGTTTTCGAAGCGGATCCCGCCGCGCAGCTTGGGCCAGTCGTTTTTGAGCCCAGGCCGATCCTGGATCTCGGGCACCGTGTTTAGAAGCCCCATCACCCTCTCGGCAGCTGCGTGGGCCATCTGCATTTCCGCAAAGATCCGGGCGATCTCCCGCACTGGTTCGAAGAACTGAGCGGCATAAGTGATGAAGGCGGCCAGAACCCCGTAGCTGATCGTGCCAGCCGCTACTCCCGTTCCGCCCCGCCAGAGAACGATCCCCGTACCCACGCTGGCCAGGAACAGCACGATGGGCATGAAGAGGGCGGAGAAGGTGGCTGCCCGGATGCTGGTGGCCCGGTGGCTGCTGGTCAGTGCCGCGAACTCCTCCAGGTTCTTCTCCTCCCGGCTCAAGATCTTGGTTGTGGTGGCGCCCATGATCCCCTCGCTGAAATCACCTGTGATGCGGGAGTTGAGGCGACGCACTTCGCGATAGGCCCTCAGGATCTGCCGCTGGAAGTAGATGCTGGCAACTGCCAGGGGCGGCAGAACGACCATGGTGATCAGGGCCAGCCGCCAGTTCAAAATCAGCATCACTACCAGGTAGAGCAGCATGGCTGCCGCACCCCAGAGCAGGTCAACCATGCTCCAGGAGACGATCTCACTCAACCTGCTCGCGTCGCTGGTCAGCCTGGCCAGGAGCCAGCCAGAGGCCCGCTTGTCGTAGAACGAAAAGGACAGCCGCTGCAGGTGGATGAAACCCTCGTTGCGGATGGTGTAGGTCAGACCAGACTCCACCTTCCCGGCCATGGAAATGAACACGTAGAGGTTAAGGGACTGGAGCACTATGAGCACCGCGAAACCAGCGGCAAACCAGCCCAAGCCCTCCGTGGTCTGGGGGGTGACGAAGCGGTCCAGGGCGATCCTGGTCATGTAGGGGAACGCGGCGTCGCCGAAGGCTAGACCCAGGATGCTGACGATCGACAGGGCGATGTAGCGCCTGTAGGGGCGGGCAAGCCTCAGGATCTGGCGCCAGAGCCCTAGGTCTATCTTATCCGCGTGTACTTCTTCCTCCCATTCATGGTGCAAGTTAATCACCTACCTTCTGAAGCAAAAGCTCAGCTTCGAGGCGGTTCTGGATATCCCAGATGCGCCTGTAAGTTCCATTTTGTGCCATCAGCTCCGTGTGGGTACCCCGCTCCACAATCTCCCCGTCTTCCAGCACCAGGATCAGGTCGGCGCTGGACAGGCTGGAAACCCGGTGTGAGATCAAGAAAGTGGTGGCTTTTTGGGCCCGCTTCCGCAGAGCATTACGGATGGCCAGTTCTGTTTCCGTGTCCACGGCGCTCAACGAGTCATCGAAGATCAGGATCGGGCTGTGGGTGATCAGCGCTCGGGCGATGGCAACACGCTGTTTCTGACCCCCAGACAGGGAAATGCCCCGTTCACCCACGAGAGTGTCATAACCCTTCTCGAAGCTGAGGATGACGTCATGGATGGCCGCCTCCTGGCAGATGGCATAAAGCTCGTCATCGGAGACGGCGCCGCTCGCCAGGGTGATGTTCTCCTTGATGGTCTTGGCAAACAAGAACGCTTCCTGCGGCACGACGGCCACGTGCCTGCGGATCCAGCGCTTGTCGATGTCCTTGAGTTCCACGCCGTCGATCTTGATCGACCCCTGCTCGTAGTCGTACAAGCGGGCCAGGAGCTGCACTAGTGAACTCTTTCCCGAGCCAGTGTGGCCCAAGATGCCGACGGTTTGACCAGGCAGGATGGTGAAGCTCACGTTTTTCAGGACTGGATGGCCCGGTTCATAACTGAAGGAGACATTGTCAAAGACGATGTTGCCCTGAATTACGGGCTTCTTGTGATTTTCCTCCAGCACTTCCCGGGGCTGGTTGAAGACTTCCTGCAGCCTCTCGGCGGAGACCAGTGCTTTCCCCATGTCAGTCAAGATGCGTCCCAACTGGCGAACGGGCCAGAGCAGCATCCCCGTGTAGCTGGTGAAGAGGACCAGGGTGCCGATGGTGATCTCGCCCCTCGACGCGAAGAAGGCTCCCGCAACGAGCACCACACCCATCTGGAAGAAGGCGATGAAGTCGCTCGAACTCCAGTAGACTGCCAAAAGCCAGATCAGGTGGTAGACGTTGTCCCGATGTACTTCGTTTTTGGCTGTGAAGCGCTTGATCTCGTACTCCTGGTTGTGGAAGGCGCGCACAACCCGGATTCCAGTCAGGTTCTCCTGGAGAACCGACGTGAGCTGGGCCTCCGTTTCGTCCGCTTCCTTGAAGGCCTTCTTGACCTTGCGGAAGAAGACGAGGGCAAAGGTGAACAAGATGGGAACTACAGCCATGGAGATCAAGGCCATGCGCAGATCGGCGCGCACCATGATCACCGTGATGAGCAGCACCAGGGAAAGGCAGCTGCCCACCTCAACCAGCTGCACTCCAAGGAAGCGGCGGATCGTGTCTATGTCCGAGGTGCATCGCTGCATGAGATCCCCGGTGTCTGCTTCCTTGTGATACTTGTACGGCAGACGCTGGATGTGATCATAGATACGGTCGCGCAGATTCTTGGCGATGTTTTCACTGGCCTGGGCAGAAAGCCTTCCTCTCAAGAACATAAAAAGTCCCCGGAATACAGTGATGGCAATCAGCACTATCCCAGGGACCCAAAATCTTTGGCCTATGTTTTCCACGAAGCTGCGTATCAGCGGTGGCGCCGCGACAGGTTCATCTCCGATGATCGAGTCGATCGTGATGCGGATCACTAACGGACCGGAGATATTGGCCAGCGCCGCCAAGGCCACGGACAGGATCGCTCCCAGGTAGAGCAGTCGATTGTTTGCCATGTAGCTCCACAAGATCCTCAGGGATTTCATGCTCTGATGCCTCCTTTCCTTTGCATAGTCTTAATGCATCTTTTATCAATATAGCACGGGCTGGAGCTGGTGGCAAGCAAAACTTTACCAAGTCCCGAAAGGGATTCCAGTTAAGAGACAGTAATAGTGTTAATTGCGGTGGAACAAACCGGCAGAACGCCGAGGGAGGCTGTTTGATGTATCAACCGGAGCCGTTTCGCATCAAGATGGTAGAACCCATCACCCTTTTGGATCGTCCAGCCAGGGAAAAACGCATTGCCGAAGCGGGGTACAACCCGTTTTTGCTGCGTAGTGAACACGTTTACATAGATCTGCTCACAGACAGCGGCACCGGCGCCATGAGCGACCGGCAGTGGGCCGGCCTCATGTTAGGTGATGAATCCTATGCCGGAAGCCGCAATTTCTACCATTTGGAAGAAACCGTTCAGGAGCTCACAGGATACAAGTACATCATGCCCACGCACCAGGGCAGGGGAGCTGAACAGGTGATCATCCCGTACTTGGTGCGCCGCCGCGGCGGGAAGTTCGTCCTGGGGAACATGCACTTTGACACAACGAAGGCCCACATTGAGCTGGCCGGAGCCCGGGCCGTAGACTTCATCACCCCAGAGGCGCTGGATACGGTCACGGAATATCCCTTCAAAGGGAACTTCGATCTGAGGGCCATGGAGCGGTTTGTCGAGGAACACGGGGCCCAGTCGGTAGCTGCCATCATCACTACCGTGACCTGCAACAGCGCTGGCGGACAGCCCGTGTCCCTTGAGAACATGCGCGGCGCCTACACCCTGGCGAAGAGATACGGCATCCCGGTGATCATCGACAGTGCTCGCTTTGCCGAAAACGCCTACTTCATAAAGCAGCGGGAGGCGGGCTGCGGGCAGCGCACGATCCCCGAAATCGTTAGGGAGATGTTCTCATACGGGGACATACTGACCATGAGCGCCAAGAAGGACGGTTTGGTGAACATCGGCGGTGTTCTGGCTGTTAAGGAAGATGAAGAAATCTTCCGAGGATGCCAGGCCCTGCTCGTTCCTTACGAAGGCTTTCCTACCTACGGCGGCCTCGCCGGGCGGGACATGGAAGCCCTCGCTATCGGACTGAAAGAGGTAGTGCAGGAAGACTACCTCCGTCAGCGCATCGGCCAGGTGGAGCTCCTCGGCAAGCAGCTCCAGCAGGCAGGAGTCCCGGTGCAGTCGCCTATCGGCGGACATGCCGTGTTTGTGGATGTCGGGCGCATCCTGCCCGAGGTGCCCAAGGCCCAGTTTCCGGCCCATGCCTTCGCGGTGGCGCTGTACAGGGAAAGCGGGATCCGGGCAGTGGAGATCGGTTCTCTGCTCTACGGCCGCGATCCAGATACGGGGGAGGACGGCCTGGCCGAGCTTGAGCTGCTGCGGCTGACGATCCCCCGACGGACATACACCGACAACCACATGCGGTACATTGCAGACTCTGTGATCAAGGTCTGCGCCCAAAAGGAAATGATCAAGGGCGTAGCCTTTGAGTATGAACCACCGATACTGCGGCACTTTACTGCCCGCTTCAGGCTCGTGGATTGAGAAAGGAGAGAATTATGAACAGGTTAAGCCAGAATTGGGATCTTGAGAGCATCTTTCCAGGAGGCAGTTCCTCGCCACAGCTCCGTCAGCAGATGGAAGAGATTAAGGAGCGCGCTGCCAAGCTGCAGCAGTGGGCCCAGAGCCTGACGGCTGAGCTTTCCGTTGAGCAGTTCCAGCAGCTCATCGGCGAGCTGCAGGAAATTGCCATGCAGTTCACTCAGTGCTCCGCTTTCGTGGGCTGCTTAACGTCGCAGAATGTACACGATGCCCAGGCGCGCCTGCTTGAGGGCGATCTCGGGCAGATCAGCGCCGCCCTGGCCGCGGTGCAGACGGGAATCGACCACCTCTGGGTGAGCATCCCCGAGGAGAGGTGGCAGGAGCTCCTTCAGGATCCGCAACTCGCTGAGGTCGAGTTCTACCTCAACGAACGGCGCGAGCGTGCCAAGCTTCAGATGGATCCGCTGCGGGAGAATTTGGCCACCGATCTCGCGGTGGATGGCTACCATGCCTGGTCTCAACTTTACTACACTCTGGTCGGCAGGATGAGCATCGAAGTGGAGAAGGACGGCGCTCTCAAGAAGCTGTCCATGGGACAGGCGGCTAACATGCTGTCCGATCCCAACCCAGAGCTGCGCCGGCAGGTTTTCAGCAAGTACGAGCAGGCCTGGACAGGGGAAGAGGAGCTCTTTGCCAGTGTCCTAAACCATATCGCCGGCTTCCGCCTCAACCTCTACAAGAACCGCGGCTGGGGCGATGTGCTGGACGAGCCTCTGCAGATCAACCGTATGCAGCGGGATACCCTGGAAGCTATGTGGGCTGCGGTGCAGGGCGGCAAGCCCTATCTGGTCAAGTACCTGGAGCGCAAGGCGCAGCTTCTGGGCCTGGACCGCATCGCCTGGTATGACCTCAATGCTCCTTTAGGTGCTGCCGGAAAGAAGATCCCCTTTGAAGAAGGGGCGGCCTTTGTTGTGGAGCAGCTGGGCAGGTTCAGCCCCGAGATTGCCGAGTTCACTCAAAAGGCCCTCCAAAGCAGCTGGGTGGAGGCGGAGGACAGGGGCGGCAAGCGCCCCGGCGCCTTCTGCACCTCTTTCCCTGTGAGCAAAGAGTCGCGGGTGTTCATGACTTATTCGGGGACGATGGACAGTGTGGGAACGCTCGCCCACGAACTCGGCCACGCCTATCATGGCTTTGTGCTCAAGGACGAACCCATGTTCCGGCGCCGCTACGCGATGAACGTAGCCGAGACAGCTTCCACCTTCAACGAGCTGCTTGTGGTGGACGGAGCGATCCAAGCGGCGGCAGATCCCGATGAGAAGCTGGCCATGCTCGAGGACAAGATCGGGCGCGGCGTGGCCTTTTTCATGGACATCCATTCCCGGTTCCTCTTTGAAACCAGGTTCTACGCAGCCCGGCAGAAGAGCATGGTCAGCGCGGCCGAGCTAAGCGAGCTGATGCTTCAGGCGCAGAAAGAAGCTTTCCTGGACTGCCTGAAGGAATACCATCCGCACTTCTGGGCTTCCAAGCTGCACTTCTACATCACCCGGACGCCCTTCTACAACTTCCCCTACACCTTCGGCTATCTCTTCAGTTCGGGGGTCTATGCACGGGCTAAGGAGGAAGGCACGAGTTTCGCCGGGAAGTACCGCGCCCTGCTGGGTGATACGGCCCGCATGACCGTGGAAGACCTGGCCAAGAAGCACCTTGGTGTGGACCTGACCAAGCCCGACTTCTGGGAGGACGCGGTGCGCTTGACCGTTGCCGATGTGCAGGAGTTCTTGCGCCTCAGCGAATGACCTGAGGAGGGCGTTTTGTGTCGAGCAATCTGCGCCGCTACGGACTGATCGGCTGTCCTCTGGAGCACAGTCTTTCGCCCTTTATCCATGGGCGGATCATGCAGGCGGCGGGGATCAGAGGAGAGTACAGGTTATACGAGCTGGAAAGGCATGAGCTGTCCGAGAAGCTGCCTGCGCTCCTTGGTCAGCTCGACGGGGTGAACGTGACCATCCCCTACAAACAGGCAGTGCTGCCCTTTCTGCGGGGTCTGGCTCCCTCGGCTCAGCTTTATGGGGCGGTGAACACTGTCCACCAGGGCATGGGGCACAATACCGATGGGGCAGGCTTCCGCGCCTGCCGTGTTCCGCTGGAGGGCAGGCAGGTCTGCGTACTGGGCGCCGGCGGAGCCGCCAGAGTGCTTGCCGTGGAAGCTGTCCGCGCGGGCGCCAGGGAAGTGGTGATCCGTGCCCGCCGGCGAGAGCAGGCCGAAGAACTGGCAGCAGTGGTTCGCAAGCAGGGCGCTCAGCACGTTCGGTGTGAAGACTTCTATACCGCGGATTCTTGCGAAGTCTTTCTCAACGGTACGCCCCTGGGCATGTGGCCCCATGTTGCTGGCCTGCCCTTGAGTCCTGAACAGATCGCCAGCGCGCAAGCCGTCTTCGATACCGTCTACAACCCGGCCGCAACCCGTTTGGTGCTGAAGGCCAAGACACTCGGCCTGTGGGCCCGAGGGGGCCTGGGCATGCTCTTTGAGCAGGCCGTGGCCGCCCAGAAGATCTGGAATCCACAGGTGGATTTCAACCTCCTTCAGGGTCAACTTGAGGCTGTCCGGAAGGAACTGGCCTTGGAAGTGCTGAGGCACAGCCCCGTAAAGCTTGTGCTCAGCGGTTTCATGGGCGCGGGGAAAACCCACATCGGCGGGCTCTTGGCTGAACGCCTGAAAATGCCCTTTGTCGACCTTGATCAAGCAGTGGAGGCTGAGGTTGGCTTGAGCATCCCGGAGGTTTTCACCCGCTGGGGAGAGCAGGCCTTCCGGAACGTTGAGCGCGAGTGCCTCGCTGCTGAGCTGAAGCGTCCGGGACCGCTCGTCCTGGCCGCGGGAGGAGGCGCTTTGGTTCAGCAAGGCGCCGCCAGCTTGGTGCACTCGGCGGGGGGACTGATCATCCATCTTGATATCTCCCTGGAAACAGCTCTCGCCCGCTGCGCCGGGCAGGGTGACCGACCCCTGCTCAAAGGCGGGGCTGAGGCCGCTGAGGCCCTTTACCAGCGCCGCCTGCCTCTCTATGCCGCCGCAGCAGACCTGCGGGTGAATGGCGAGCAGCAGGACATCGACGTGGTGCGGGATATTCTCGCCGCTTTCGAACTGGAGGTGTAGGGCGTGGCAGAAGTGTTTGTGGGCCCATCACGCCTCCAGGGTCGGGTCGTGCCGCCTCCGTCTAAGAGCATAGCGCACCGGGTGCTCATCGGCGCTGCACTCTCCGGACTGCCGCAGCAGGAAGTTGAACGGTGGGGGCTCGGAGGCGAGCTGGGGCAGGACCTGGAAGCGACCAAAGCCTGTCTGCGGGCCCTTTTGACTGCCGGGCCCGAGCCAGTGATCCTGGACTGCCGCGATTCCGCTTCCACTCTGCGCTTTCTGCTGCCGGTGGCGGCCGCTCTGGGGCGCAGCGCCCTCTTTGTTGGCAGCAGCGGACTAGCCCGGCGCCCCCTGCGGGAGTACGGTGAGATCCTGGGCGGCAGGGGGGTCCGTTTGAGTTTTCAAGGTCCGGCAAGCCTGCCCGTGAGAGTGGAGGGCAGGCTGCGGGGTGGAGTCTTCCAGGTCCCGGGAGATGTGAGTTCCCAGTACATAACGGGACTGCTTCTCGCCCTGCCCCTCTTGGTTGAGGACAGCACGGTCATCCTCACTTCACCTCTTCAGTCGGCTCCCTATGTGGAGCTCACCAAGTCAGTCTTGGCGGAGTTTGGGATCGCTGTGGAGGACATCCCCGGCGCTGGCTGGCGAGTCCCAGGAAGGCAGGTATACCGGAGGCCGGCCGTGCCGCCTTTTGTGGAAGCAGACTACTCCCAGGCAGCCTTCTGGCTGGTCGCTAAGTTCCTCGGACACTATCTGGAGGTAGACGGGCTTTTGCCCAGCAGTCTGCAGGGCGACCGGGCCATCGTGCCCATCCTCGCCGAGATGGCCGCCGCCCCTTTAGGCGATCTGCGGATCAGTGCAGCTCAGATCCCCGATCTGGTGCCGATCCTGGCTGTCGCTGCCTGTGCCCGCCCTGGCATAACCATCATCACTGAAGCTGAGCGCCTGCGCCTCAAGGAGAGCGATCGACTGCTGACTACCACCGAGATGCTCAGCCGCCTGGGCGCGCGTATTTCCCCGGACCAAGGTGCTCTGATCATCCATGGAGGGCGGCAGTTGAGGGGTGGAACGGTTGATTCCCATGCCGATCACCGCATAGCCATGGCTGCGGCCATCGCGGCCTTGGACAGCGCAGCGGGAGTCCGGATTCTGGGAAGTGAAGCGGTGGCCAAGTCGTACCCTGGGTTTTTCCAGGAACTGAAGCGTCTGGGAGGGGATGCGCGTGGGATCTAGCTGGGGTGAACATCTCAGGTTAACCATCTTTGGAGAAGCCCATGGAGAACAGATCGGCGCTGTGCTGGACGGGCTTCCGCCCGGAGAAGAACTGGACCTGGAACTAGTTCGGTCCTTCCTCAAGAGACGATCTCCCAGCCGGGCACCGTGGTCAACAACCAGGCGGGAAGACGACGCCTTTGCCATCGTTTCCGGTTTCTACCAGGGGCGGACAACCGGAACACCCCTCTGTGCACTCCTTCCCAACCAGGATGTTCGTTCCCAGGATTACTCTGAGTTCCAGCATATGCCCAGGCCGAGCCATGCAGACTACACGGGCGGCATACGCTACGCAGGGGCTAACGACCCTCGGGGGGGAGGTCATTTCTCCGGCCGGCTTACGGCACCCCTGTGCCTCGCAGGGGCGATCTGCCTGCAGATCCTGGCGCGCCGCGGCATCAGTGTTGCTGCCCGCATCGCCCGGATCGGAGATGTGGAAGACGCGGCTGTGGATCTGGCGCGGCCGGACACTGAGGCGCTTCTCGGTCTTTGGGGCAAGGAGCTCCCCGTTCTGGACGAGGGGCGCGGCCAGGAGATGGTCGCAGCTATCGCCGAAGCCCGGGCCGGGGGAGATTCCTTAGGGGGGCAGGTGCAGGCCTTCGTTTTCGACCTGCCGCCGGGATTGGGAGATCCGATCTTCGGTGGGGTGGAGAACAGGGTGGCCTCTATCCTGTTTGGGATACCTGCGGTAAAGGGAGTTTCTTTCGGAGCTGGTTTCGCAGTCTCCTCCCGGAAGGGTTCGGAGAACAACGATACCTTCTGCCTGGAAGACGGCCGTGTGCGCACGCGCAGCAACAACGACGGCGGATTGAGCGGCGGGATCACAAACGGTATGCCCGTGGTGGTCAATGTGGCGGTCAAACCGACGCCATCCATCGGCCATCCTCAGCAGACCATAGACCTGGAGGCGAAGTGCGAGAAGGAGCTGATGATCACCGGACGGCATGATCCCTGCTTGGTGCCGCGGGTTCTGCCGGTGGTGGAGGCTGCTTTGGGAGTTGCTGTGCTTGATCTGATGCTCGGATCCTATGGAGTGACGGCAAAACCAACGGAGGAGGGTGAGGGGCAGTGAAGGAACTAGGTGAACTGAGAAGCAGCCTGACGGAGATCGATAACCAGATCTTGGAG
>DURQ01000039.1 GCA_012840725.1 Bacillota bacterium | reverse complement strand
TCCGGGGCGGGCCTCGTCGTTGATGCGGCAGGGCGGCTGCGCGCGGCACTGCCGCGCTTTCAGGCGGGCGGTCTGCTCGTTGACCTTGATTCTCTCGGGGAACCTCTGGTCGAGGAGCCTGTCACCGAACCGTCCCTCGTTTTCCAAGCCCTGGTCCTTGGGCTGAGGGATTATCTCAGAAAATGCGGGATGAAAAGGGTGATCATCGGACTGTCCGGAGGGATCGACTCCGCCGTGGCCGCCTGCGTGGCGGCGGCAGCGGTTGGGCCCGAGAGGGTGTGGGGAGTTGCCCAACCCGGCCCTTACTCCTCACCAGGCAGCGTCCAAGATGCGCGGGCCCTGGCCCGCAATCTCGGCATCAGGTTTGACATCCTTCCCATAACCGAACTCTATCGCGGTACCTTAACGGCACTCGATGGGCACTTCACCGGAACATCCATGAACGTGGCGGAGGAGAACATCCAGGCCCGGCTGCGGGGACTCCTGCTCATGGCTCTTTCCAACAAGTTCGGCGGCCTTGTTCTCACCAACAGCAACAAGAGCGAGCTCGCGGTGGGCTACTGTACGCTTTACGGGGACATGTGCGGCGGACTGGCCGTTTTGGCCGATCTATACAAGACCATGGTCTACCAGCTCGCGGAGTATATCAACCGGGAGGGGGAAGTGATCCCCCGGAACACCATCCACAAACCGCCTTCCGCGGAGCTCAGGCCCGATCAGCGTGATGAGGACAGCCTGCCGCCCTACCCGGTTTTAGACGGTATTCTCGCTGCTTACCTCGATGAGGGGTTGAGCCCAGGAGAGATCGTGGGGCGGGGATATGACGAGGAAACGGTACGCTGGGTGATCAGGACGGTGGAAGCGAGTGAGTACAAACGCCGGCAGGCAGCTCTTATCCTGAGGGTCACCACGCCCCTGCTGGGCTGGGAGCGGGCCGTGCCTCTCGCGGCGGTGAAAGGCCCATGGAAAGAATAAAGGTAATCTACGAAGACAACCACCTTCTTGTGGTGATCAAGCCCCCGAACGTGCTTTCCCAGGCCGATCGCACGGGCGATCCAGATATGCTCACTCTCCTCAAAGAGTATGTGCGGGAGAAGTACAGCAAGCCGGGGAGGGTGTATCTCGGCCTGGTACACCGCCTGGACCGGCCTGTAGGCGGGGTGATGGTCTTTGCCCGCACTTCCAAGGCCGCCAGCCGCCTCTCGGCGCAGATCAGGGAAGGCGGATTCCGCCGGCAGTACCTGGCCGTCGTCCAAGGCTATCTGGAGGAGAGGGAAGGGTCGTTGAGCGGCTATCTGCGGAAAGACCGCCAGCGCAACGTCTCCCAGCTGGTGGAACCTGAGGCGCCAGGTGCGCAGGAAGCCAGGCTGCATTTCTGGGTCGTTGACAGGAAGGGCGGGCGCACTCTGCTGCGGCTGGAGCTGGAAACGGGGCGTTCGCATCAGATCAGGGTGCAGATGGCTGCCTGCGGCCATCCCCTGGTTGGGGACCAGCGCTACGGGTTGCCCAGCCCTGGGCAGCAGATCGCCCTCTGGGCCGAGTATCTGAGCTTCATCCACCCCACGACCAAAGAAGTGCTCGAGTTCAGGGAAGCTCCTTCACCGGTACCGCCCTGGGTAGATTTCCACACTGCGCTGAAGCGCAGGTAGTCGAAAGCATATGAAAAAAAGCCCAAACGCTTAAAAGGCGCTTGGGCTCTGTTTTTTCTTAGAAGCTGCTAGTTTTCCGGAAGGAATGCCCTGAAGGTGGCGGTTACGGTTGCCGTAACCTGCAGGGGGAATTGGGCAAAACCGGCGTCACTGTCTTCGTCCACGAGCGATGCCAGGGAGACTTCTGGATTGTAGACGTACATTTCCTCGTTAACGTTTTCCAGCACGAGGCCGGTTGCCGAGTTGGCTTCAGCGATCGCACCGGCCTTCCACCAAGCTTCTTCCATGGCCTTCTTCATGGCTTCGGCCCTGGGTTCCCGGTAGTCAAACATGTTGTACTGCAGGCCGTACATAACATTGGCGCCTGCATTGGTTACATCGTCAAGGAAGGAAGGCACCCGATCCAGATCTAGTAAGTGCACCTCAAACACGTGGCGGACCGAATAGCCGCGGGCGACGAACTTCGAAACCGTCTCATCCCACTGTTCATTCGCATACATGCTGAACTCGTGGGTCTTCACCAGTTGGGGAGTAGTGTATTGGCCGAAGATATCCAGGAGCCGTCCGATAACTTCGTTGGCCGTGTCCAGGGCGGCTTTTGGCGTCTCTGCATCCGTCTCTACACCGACCCAGAGCTGTGCTTTGTTAGGAGGCACGACCACCACTCCCGAAGCCTGCACCTGGATGGTGAAGCTCTGGGGAGAAGAAGCACTGGCCAGGGCGGAGTAAGTCAGGAGCAGCGCGAGGACGAGCACGAAGAACACTCTTTTACGCATGCTTTCACTTCCTTTTCGTTTGTTGTCATACATTTCGGGCCGGGCGGCTCCGTTGTGGGGCACTGATGCGCAGGGCATTGAGCACTGCCAAAAGTGTCACTCCCACATCGGCAAAGACTGCCTCCCAGAGCTCAGCCAGGCCGAAACTGCCGAGGAGAAGGACGGCCAGTTTGACAAGGAGTGCGAACGCGATATTCTGGCGCACGATCCGGTTGGTGCTGCGGGCTGTCTGCACGGCCTTTACCAGGTCGTAAGGGTCGTCGTTGACCAGCACGACGTCCGCAGTCTCAATGGCCGCCTGGGAGCCCAGGCCGCCCATGGCCACGCCCACGTGGGCTGCAGCCAAGGCGGGGGCATCGTTGATGCCGTCACCCACGAACACTACTCCGCCTGTGCGCTCCTTAATCATGCGTTCCAGCTCAGATGCCTTTTCGTGGGGAAGGAGTCCGGAGCGGACCTTGTCCACGCCGAGCCTGCTGCCTATATCGTTCGCCACTGCTGAGCTATCTCCTGTGAGCATGACAACTTCCATACCAAGACCTTTCAGTTCGGAAACGGCCCGGGCGGCGTGGGCTTTGGGCGCATCGGCCAGAACGATCGCCCCGGCGTAATGGCCGTCAACCGCCACATGCACTCCGGATCTGCCGAGATCGGCGGGGGCCTCAATGCCGGCCTGCTCGAGCAGCTGCCTGCTGCCGACCAGGATCTCGCGCCCGCGCCAGTGGGCTTTAACCCCAAAGCCAGACTGTTCCTGGACGCTCGTTATCTCTCCGTCGTCCACTTCTCTGCCATAGGCCCGCAGGATGGATTGGGCGATGGGGTGGGTGGAGTTGCGTTCGGCGCGGGCCGCCAGTTCCAGCACTTCTTCCCGAGAGAAGGGCGGAACTGCCGCAATTTCTTCCACGGAAAACTGGCCAGAAGTGAGGGTGCCCGTTTTGTCGAAGACGATGGTGCGCGCTTCATACAGCGCCTGGAGGTAGGTGCTGCCCTTAACCAAAATGCCCTGCCGCGAAGCACGGCCGATCCCTGCGAAAAAGCCCAGAGGGATGGAGACGACCAGGGCGCAGGGGCACGATATGACTAGAGTGATGAGTGCGCGGTAGATCCAGTCCTGCCAAGCGCCGCCAAAGAAGAGGGGCGGTACCAAGGCGATCAGCGCTGCAAGAGCCACAACGACCGGTGTGTAGTAGCGGGCAAAGGTGGTGATGAAGTCCTCTGTTGGCGCTTTGCGGGACGCAGCGTTTTCCACAAGTTCAAGAATGCGGGCGGCAGTCGAATCTTTGGCCAGCTTCTCGGTTTCCACGGTCAAAAGGCCGCTCAGGTTTACGGAACCGGCAAACACTTCCTGCCCAGTTTCTACAGTCCGGGGCATGCTCTCTCCCGTGAGGGCAGAGGTATCCACTGACGAAGTCCCGCTGAGAATTCTGCCATCCACCGGGATGCGTTCACCTGGCCTGACGATGACCACATCGCCGATGCGCAGCTGCTCGGCGGGAACGTCCTTGATGTTTCCATCCACCTTGAGATGAGCCGTGTCAGGAGTGATGGCCAGCAGGGCCTCAATGGAGCGGCGGGAGTGATCTACGGCCAGATGCTGCAGAAATTCGCCGATGCGGTAGAAGATCATCACAGCGGCCGCTTCAGGATACTCGCGGATACCCAGGGCACCCAAAGTGGCCAGGGTCATCAGGAAGTTCTCATCGAAGACCAATCCCCGCTTGAGGCCGGACACAGCCTGCAGCACGATTTCGTAACCGGCCAGGGCATAGGCGGCGATGTACAGGGAGGTTTTAATGGGGCCTTCCGGCGCGAACAGGGCCGCCAAGGCGCTGATCAGACTCAGGCCGAGGGTGAGGCTGTCAACCGTGAGAAACTCGGGTTTGGCCCGTTCCACCTTCTGCTCATGTACTGTGATGCCCGGCTCTAAAGCCGCCACGACCTCCTGAAGAGCCTGCTTGACCGCCTCCCGGTCTTCTCTGCCGGTCTCCAAGAAGATGCGGCTTGAGGGGAAATCCACAACGGCTTCCCGCACCGCTTCCATGTTGGCCGCGGCTCTTTCAATCTTCGCAGCGCAGTGGGCGCAATCTAGACCTTCCAAATGGTAGACAAGGCGCATGTGTTCCACCTCAATTGCGTTCTTGAATGTGCTGATACGCTTGGTTAAAGACTGATTTCACGTGGTCGTCATCCAGGCTGTAGTAGACGACGCGCCCGTCGCGGCGGAACCGCACCAACTTGGCCTGCTTGAGCACTCTGAGCTGGTGGGACACGGCCGATTGGGTAAGCCCCAGGAGGCACGCCAGATCGCAGACACACATCTCCGATTGGGAGAGGGCGTAGAGGATGCGGACCCTCGTTGTGTCGCCGAAGACTTTGAAAAACTCGGCCAGGTCAAAGAGGTCCTCTTCCGCCGGCATGCTCTGCCGCACCTTTGCTACCACATCTTCATGGATCACTGTCACGTCGCAGGACGGTTCCTCTCTGCTGGACATGGGCTTCCCTCCCTTCAGATGATATATGAGCACTTGTTCATATATTCAGCTATAATATACTCCCGGTTCCTGATCTTGTCAACAAAAAACCCACCCCGAGCTGGGGTGGGTCTGGTAAGCTCTTCGTTAATCGACGAGGAAGACCACGGAATACTGGGCGAGGAAATCGTAAACATCGAGAGCATCCAGAATGGCCTGGGCATCATCGTCGCTGATGACGACGTTCGTTTCTGGGCTCCCCGTGACCTCCAGCGCTCTGACCACTAAGGGAGACACTTTTACCGTTCCCTTGGGCTGGATGCGCTTCAGCAGTTCTGGGGTGAGGTCCTGCCCGTAAGAGGCGATGCCCGCTTCCTGCAGGAACTCGTAGGCTACGGCCACGCCGGCGTAGACCAGCTGCCCCGATTCGGAGTAGATCCTGGGGCTCATGCCGCGCTGCAGACCGAGGCCCCGGGCATCCACGATCAACCCGGTATAGACCAGGCCCTGTTCGATGAGGACTTCATCGGCTAAGTCGAGCTGGACGCGGCGGATGTTGAACTCGTCCCATTCCATCTCCACTCCCTCAGGGGCGGAAAACACCACAGTGGCATGGGTGGCTCCCGGCGGAGCTGTAACAATGGTAGAGATGTGCTGCCATTCGTTTGGCCCGGCCAGGCTTCGGCTCAGCTGCGTTGACCTCAGGTACTGGCCGTGTTCGTTTTGGATGTACACTGCTGCCAACGTGGGCGCATCCTGCAGCGCCGTTTTGATCCGCACGCTCACCTCGTAACGGGCCCCTGCCTCCAGGAGAAAGGTGCGGGAAAACTCCGCCGCCTGTGCGCCCGAGGCTGCGGCCAAGAGCCAAAACACGACAAGGATGGCTGCAGTCTTGCTCAGTTTCATCGTATCGACCTCCCGTCTACAATCACACAGTTCGCAGCTTCTCCTCCAGATTTGACCCCAACAACACCGAAAACCCTATGTAGCCAGGCCCCAGGTGGGGCCTGGAAGTTATCCTACGATGAGGACCTGCCCTGCCGTGATCTGGTTGGGATCCTGCAGGTTGTTCCACTCAACTAACTCCTTCAAAGAGACTTTGTACTGAAGAGCGAGTTTGAAGAGGGTATCGCCGATCTCCACGGTGTGCTGTTTCCGCGCTGCCGACTCCCCGAGGTAAAAGTGCATCGGGATGCGGATCATGGTGCCCACCGCCAGTTCCTCTGCGGAGAGGCGGTTAGCCTGCAGCAGCAGGTCTTCAGGCACTCTGTACTGCGCCGCCAGGGAACGGCTGTTGTCACCGGGCTGGACTACGTGGTAGCTCCACAGAGTCTGCACCGGGATCAGCAGCTTCTGGCCGACGCGCAGATTCTCAGGGATCAGGCCGGGGTTGAACTCCAGAAACTCAGCAACCGTCACGCCGTAGCGCTGGGCCAGGCCGTAGACGGTGTCGCCCTTAGCTGTGGTGTGGTACTGTGGTGCACCGGCGGCTGCGCCCATGCTCAGCATGAGCACGATGAGAATTGCTGGAATGGCTTTTTTCATGCTTTCACCTCCCAGCCAATTATTGATCCCAGGGGGAGCTGAAAGCAAAGGTATGTTCTGACGGAGTTAGTAATCTATGCCGCTGCGCCGCAGAGTCCAAGCGAGGAGCTCTGGAGTGAGATCAAGCTGGAAGAACACTTCCATGAAAGCGCTGTAGGTCTGCACCAAATCGCCTCTGTAGGCGGTGGGGTAGGCGATGGAATGCAGCCATTCCAGCCCCAACAGGCTGAAGATGGAGCCCGGTTCCAACCAGTTGAGGGGGAAGGAAGGGATCTGGTAGATGCGTTTGTGCCCATCTTTTTCGATGGCCCGGTAAGGATCGGCGATGGTGTCGGGCATGATCAGCACCAGATCTGGAAAGGGAGGCTGATCGTTCCAAACCGGCATCTCCACCATGCCGGCCAGTCCCAAAAGTTCGTCGAAATGTCCCGGTTCCCTGGGGGAAACGATGTGCACGGGGATGGGCTCGAAGGCGCTGTGCAGTTCCTGAAAGCTGGCCAGCTCAGCCAAGTGGTTCTCGACATAGGCAGCCAGTACTTGTCCCCGCACTTCTTTACCGAGCACACTGCCCAAAAGGCGCAGAGCATCAGGGAGCGAGGCCAGGCTGCTGTCCACCAGCACGGCGGGGATGCCAAGCTTCTTCTGAACCTCCTCGGCCAGCTCGCGGTTGCGGGCGTTCACCGGCGCATAGTGGAGAATGAGGTCCGGTGTCAATCTTATGATCTCGGCGGTCCGCATGGTCTGGTAGGTTTCATCCCAGGTGCCTAAGGTGGGCAGAGCGTGGTAAGCGGGGAGCACGGCAAATTCCAGCTCCGGACTCAATCCGCGGTTCCACCCCAGGATGGCATCGGGGTCAAGGGCGTAGATCACGAACGTTCCCATTTCTGTGGTGGCGTATACTTTATGTACATCAGCCGGGAGCTCCACCAGGCGTTCCGCATGATCCACCACGAGGTTCGAAGGCAGCGCGGACTCGCTCAGCATCTTGGGAAAGAGCAGCAGGAGGAGTATGACCAGTACCACGGCCTGCCCCGGGTGAACGTCCTTGCGCATCCGGCACCGTTCCTTTCAGCCGCTGAAGCACTCACCGTGTAGAATATCCTTCCAGTTACTACTCTATGCCACGCGGGACTGGGTGTCAATGAACGCCTGGGCGTATACGAAAATGACAAAACGGCATGCGGGATATTACGAACATCATAGCCCCCGGTACGTTTTTGGTCATGAAAGTGATTGTTCAGTCTTCTCTGCGGGATTCCATGGGCCTGAACGATCCCTTCTACGTCCAGTATTTCCGCTGGTTGAGGAACGCCGTGCGGGGTGATCTGGGGAAGTCCCTGCGCTCCAAGAAACTGGTAACGACAGAGATCCTGGATCGGCTGCCTGCGACCACTGAACTGGCCATCGCTGCTGTGACCTTTGCGGTGATTGTCGGTGTGCCCGTGGGGATACTGTCAGCGACCAAACCTAACTCCTGGTTTGATAACATCGCCATGGTGCTGGCGCTGACTGGAGTAGGCATGCCCGTGTTCTGGCAGGGAATCATGCCTATCCTTGTTTTCTCAGTCCACCTGGGCTGGCTTCCTTCCTCGGGTCGGATGGGCGGCTTCGAATACCTGATCCTGCCCGCCATAACGCTGGGCACAGCTTCCACAGCCAGCATCGCCCGGCTGACACGGTCCGCCATGCTGGAGGTGCTGCAGCAGGATTACATCCGCACTGCCCGTTCCAAGGGGCTGCCCCGCCGGACTGTAACGTTCAGGCATGCACTGCGCAATGCCCTGATTCCGGTCGTCACCATGATCGGCCTGCAGTTTGGAGGTTTGATGAGCGGCGCCGTGTTGACCGAGACCATCTTCGCTTGGCCGGGTATTGGGCGGATGATCGTGGATGCGATCAATAACAAAGACTTCCCGCTGGTTCAAGGGGCGATCATGACCTTCGCTCTAATGTACGCGTTGGTCAACTTGATCATCGATGTGACCTACGCACTCTTAGATCCCCGGCTGCGGCTGGTGTACGAGTAGGGAGGAGGGGGCAAGTATGGCAGTAAGCACAGACGTTTCAAAGGCTCAAAGCCGGTTTCAGCGCATAACCAAACAGCTCCTCCGCAACCGCCGGGCTGTCGTGGGCGGCATCATCCTCTTGGTGATCATAACCATGGCCATCTTCGCACCCTACGTAGCCACCCACGATCCAGTGAAGCAGAACATCCGCAACCAGCTGAAGCCTCCTTCCCGTGAACACATCTTCGGTACTGACCAGTTCGGTCGGGATATCTTCTCCCGGGTAGTTTACGGAGCCAGGCTTTCTCTGCGCGTGGGTTTTCTGTCCATTTCTTTCGCGCTGGTGGTTGGGGGCCTGCTGGGGCTGGTCTCAGGCTATTTCGGCGGCTGGATGGACATGATCATCATGCGCTTGATCGATATCCTGCTGGCTCTGCCTGGTTTCCTGCTTGCGCTGGCCATCGTGGCCGCGCTGGGCCCAGGTTTGGAGAATGTGGTCATGGCCATCGGCGTTTCCTACGTCCCGTCTTTTGCCAGGATGATGCGATCCTCGGTGCTGGCCACCCGTGAACTAGACTATGTGGGTGCAGCCCAAGCCTTGGGAGCTTCCGACTCGCGGATCATCTTCCTGCATATCCTGCCCAACTCGATCAGCCCGATCATCGTTCTCACCACCCTGAGCATGGCGGGCGCCATTTTGTCCGCGGCCGGGCTGAGCTTCTTAGGTCTCGGTGCGCAGCCGCCGACACCGGAGTGGGGCAGCATGATTGCCACGGCCAGGCCCTTTATCAGGGTCTCGCACTGGTCGGTGACCATCCCCGGTCTGGCGATCTTCATCACTGTGATGTGCCTTAACTTGGTGGGAGATGGGCTGAGGGACGCCCTCGATCCCCGCCTGAAGAACCTGAGCTGAGGGCGAGCGGGAAAACAAGCGAAAAGGAACATCGGCTGACCCGAGAGCATAGAATGGACCATTGTAGTACTCGAGTACTAGGAGGTCTGTACTATGCTTTCTCTGTTTAAGAAAGAGGACTGGTGGGCGAACTGGCTGGGCGGCCTGTTCATCCTCGGTGCAGCCACGGGTGTGGTCCGCTACATCCCCAAGCTGCCGAAATGGGATCACCTGCAGAACGCCCTGTCGGTTGAGCTCATTTTGCCTCTGGTGCTCTGGGGCTTGGGACTGGCGGCCCTCACGGCCCTGGCTCTGAAGATCATGGGAGAGGATATTGGAAGCTACTTAAAAGCCTTTCCCGCCGTGTTCGGCTTGGGAGTACTAGCTTACATCATCGGCAACCAAAACACACTCAACCAGTACGGTTTCAACGACGTGATCTGGGCGCTGGTGCTGGGACTCCTCATCAGCAACCTGTGGCGCAAACCCCAGTGGATCATCCCCGCGCTGCGCACTGAGTTGTTCATCAAGACCGGCCTGGTCCTGTTGGGCGCCGAGATCCTCTTCAACAGGGTGCTCACCCTGGGAAGCCACGGGCTGGGCGTTGCCTGGACTGTGCCGCCCTTGGTCATGATCTTCATGTATCTGTATGGAACCAAGGTGCTGAAGATCGACAGCAAGGCTCTGGTCGCTACCGTGGCCACCTGCACCTCAGTGTGCGGTGTATCCGCAGCCATCGCAACAGGAGCGGCCGTCAAAGCCAAAAAAGAAGAGATCAGCGCCGCCATTTCGGTTTCTCTGATTGTAACAGTTATCATGATGCTGGGGATGCCTATCCTGATCCGCTGGATCGGAATGTCTGACGCCATCGCTGGCGCCTGGATCGGGGGTACAGTGGATGCAACGGGGGCTGTGGTCATGGCCGGCAGCATGGTCAGCCCCACGGCAATGGAAGTGGCGTCGGTGGTAAAGATGCTGCAGAACGCGCTCATCGGATTGGTGGCCTTCTGCTGGGCACTCTTCTTCGTAACGCGAGTGGAAAGCGAACCCGGCGTGGAGAGGGTAAGCGCTCGGGAGATCTGGACGCGCCTGCCCAAGTTCGTCTTGGGCTTTGTAGCTGCTTCGCTGGTGACGTCCTTTGTGCTGGTGCCGACCTTGGGTGAAGCCCGGGTAGATGATATCCTCAAGATCACGTCCACCGCCCGGAACTGGCTCTTTGCCATGGCCTTTGTCACCATCGGGCTGGATTCCCGCTTGGTGGATCTGAGGAAAGCCTTCAAGGGTCAGGCCACTGTCAATCTGCACCTGGTAGGCCAGGCAGTAAACGTGATCCTGACACTATTAGCCTCGCTGTACTTCTTTAAAGGCCTCTGATCGTCATTCCCAGCGGAAGCGGTAGCGCAGGAAGAGTTCGCTGCCCTGACGGTGTACAGAGACCAGCTCTGTGTCCTGGGGCCAGGGAAGAATGTCATCTCCCATGGCTAGGGTGAGGTCTGTACGCAGTCCCACCAGTCTGGGCGCAAGGGTTATGAAGATTTCGTCGAGCAGCCGGGACTGCATGAACTGGAAGTTTGTGCTGGGGCCTCCTTCCACCAGCAGGCGGCGCACCTGGTGTTTCTGCCAGAGAAGGGCACAGATCGCGTCGGGGGACGATTGCTCCAGGACTTCCACGACAGCCCGGTTCTTGATCTCTTCGGGCAGATTGGCGGCCCCTTCAGCGCTGGTGATGATCACCGGCGGCCTTGGGGAATCCTGAAAGAGGGGAGCGCCGGGATCCAGCCTGCCGCTGCCCGTGAGTACTACACTGAGAGGTTGGAAGGCCAGCCCCTTCTCACAGCGGGCGTGCTCCAGTTCTGGCGGCACGCCCAAGTAAAAGGGGTGCTGCCTGACAGTGCTGCCCCCAGCAAGAACGGCATCGAAATGGCTGCGGATCACCCGCATGGTATGCAGATCAAAGGCACTGCCCAGGCTTCCGGGCTGAAGCACCCCTCCCCTGGTGACCTTGCCGTCCAGGGACATGACCATGTTGCAGGCGACAAAGGGCCTCTTGTCTGGGAGATCGAAATGAAGATCGGAGTAGAAATGGTCCATGGTTCACCTCCCTAAAAGGAAAAAGGCCTTTAGCATGCAGGAACATGCCAAAAGCCTGAACAGTTCAGCCGAGGGCAGCCTCCAGTTCAGCGGACCGGTGCCTGCCCTGAGAGGACACGGAGTCTAGTTGATCGGCTGGTTGTTGGCCACGAAGGCTTCGATCCCTTTACGCAGGTTCGCAGCCCATTTCTCGGCCAGCTGGGCCTTGGTGGCTTTGTTGTAAGCAGCGTGGAAAGCATCGACTTCCACTATAAACTGGCCCTTGACGTACAGGGCGACATTCCCCGCCGCATCGGTTTTGATTTCCACGTCTTTGCCTGTGAGGGCAGAGGGATTCTGTCCTGCATCAACCCAAGCAGTGAAGACCTTGGTCAGGTTGCCCCAGATCTCGTTGATCTTGTCGTACGGTGCGGTATTCCCTTCGTAGCGGTACGTGAAGAAGAGCACGCCGGTGCCGGGAATGTCTACGGGGTATCCTTTTACTTGGGCCTGTACGGCAGAGCTCAACACTGCCACCAACAGCACGACCAACAGGAAGTTAATCTTACGCACTTGAAATCCACCGCCCTATTGTGTTATAGTTTGTGTTGTAAGCATTCGCTTCAAACCGCCAAATTCCTCTTGATACCCGCCGAATCTGGAGTAGAACCTGCATGCTAATCTCTGGAACAGCCGGCGGAGCCCACGTTCTGGTGGAATTTCGAAGAGAAATTTCCCGGCGGGGGAGTTGACAAGGCAGATGAGTGCTGGTATACTTTCAAAGTGTCCGGACCAAATCTACAACTGAATCAGGGCGAATAGCTCAGCTGGGAGAGCATCTGCCTTACAAGCAGAGGGTCACAGGTTCGAGCCCTGTTTCGCCCACCAAGTGCCGTGCGGCAGTAGCTCAATTGGTAGAGCATCGCGTTGCCATCGCGAAGGTTGCGAGTTCGAGCCTCGTCTGCCGCTCCACTTATGTAAAGGGTTAAGCCGATGTAGCTCAGAAGGCAGAGCACTTC